>NZ_JAABNI010000019.1:0-117664 GCF_009915995.1 Proteus sp. G2618
AAACAATTTGGTGTATTTTGTTTTGTTTCTAACGATATTTAATTTCGTTTTGGACGGACATAAGTATACCAAAATTCAAAAACTCAATAAATGAGTCATTCAATTAGGAATAATTCAATCCTAATGAATTTATTATTTTTAATGTCTTCGTCCTTTATATTTTAGGAAACAAAAAGATGAAATTAAATAAATTAGCGTTAGTTCTTGGCTTAGGTTTATCTGTTGCTGCGGGTTCTACATTTGCTGCTGATCCAGTAAAAGATCAAGGTCACGGTACAGTTAAATTTGTTGGTTCAATTATTGATGCTCCTTGCTCAATTACTCCAGATACAGAAAATCAAACTGTTCCATTAGGTCAAATTTCTACTGCTGCATTAAAAGATGGTGGTCGTAGTAATTCTCGTGACTTTAAAATTTCTTTAGAAAATTGCACAACTGAAACTTATAAAACAGTTCAAACAACCTTCACTGGTTCAGAAGATGCAGACATTTTAGCTGGTTCTTTAGGTATTGAAGGTATCGCTAAAAATGCTGCTGTTGTTATCACCGATGCGGGTGGTAAACAAATCAAATTAGGTACACCAAGTGCAGCTCAAAACTTACGTGATGGTAATAACGATCTGAACTTTGCTGCTTACTTACAAGGTTCTTCTGCAGAAGCTGCTGTTCCTGGTGACTTCACTGCAATCGCAACTTTCGCACTGACTTATCAGTAAGAAAAAATAAGTTCTGTACAGGGATGTACAGGGCTTTTTTTCCTGTGTCTATTTTTAACGATTTTTTTCTTACGGAGAAAAATATGAATCGCAAGATGACACCACTATGGCTATGCCTTATTGCCAGCTTACTGACAACAACAGCAGTAGCAAGTGATGTAAAACAAGATAAAAACATGCATCAGCGATTTGGGGTACTTAATCTTTCAGGCTCGATCTTAGAACCATCTTGTACGATTGCTGCGGGAAGTGGTGAACAAGTTATTCCACTGACAATGGTTTCTATTCCGATGCTGGTGACTGAAGGGCAAGGACCTATCGAGTATTTTTCTATCAGATTAACGGAGTGTACGCTAATTGAACAAAAAGGTCAGGAAGCGGACAACCCTCGTTTTATTGCAACGTTTGAAGGTCCCTCTAACGAGAATGGTAATTTTGCACTCACTGGTGAAGCGAGAGGTGCGTCATTAGCTATAGCTGATCGTTATGGCAGGCGAGCAATTCCGGGTAAGCCATTACCCCCTGTTGGCATTGACTCTAAATCAATGGCATTACTTTACCAAGCGCGAATAGTCAAAAATAACGAAATACCAAAAGCTGGAAATTACCGAACAACGCTGCGATTTAAGCTGGAATACTATTAAATGGATCGGGTTGGATAACTTATGGTTAGAACATTCAAAACCGTTGGTTTAGGGACGGAAAAAAAGAAAAAACAACATACTATTCGGCCTGTTGCTGTACTGATCTATTTAATTCTTACTGGCGCCTCCAGTATTTCAAGTTCAGCTTTAGCAAATAGTAATATTGAATTTAATGCTGATATTTTGGATCTAAAAGATAAGCAAAATATCGACTTATCAGATTTCTCTCGCGCTGGCTATATTATGCCCGGCCGATATGAGTTTGTTATTCGTGTGAATAATAATGAACTCCCTGAACTTTATAATATTAGTTATGTAGTGCCTGCCAATGATCCTAAAGGTAGTGAGGCTTGCTTACCGCCTGAATTGATCCACCAAATAGGGCTCAAACCTGAATGGGCTGAAAAAGTGAAATATCAAGATAATGGAAGTTGTCTTGATATTTCTTCCATTCCCGGAATGACGGTAAATGCAAGTCTGGGAAATGGCAATCTTATTCTTACTATTCCTCAAGCGTATCTTGAATATTCAGCGCCAAATTGGGATCCACCTTCTCGTTGGGATCACGGTATCTCAGGAGTACTTTTCGATTATAACGTCAATGCTAACGTAACAGATCCCGCTAAAGGGAAACAGCGCCAACAAGTTACAGGCTTAGGAACCGTGGGAGCAAACCTTGGTGTTTGGCGTTTTCGTGCCGATTGGCAAGCAAGTTATCAGCATACAACGGGTCTTCCTGATAGCACTGAAAATAGTTGGAAATGGAACCAGCTTTATCTTTATAGAGCGATCACGCAATTAGGGGCTCGCTTTGTAATGGGGGAGACTTACTCACGCTCTGACATTTTCGATAACTTCCGTTTTACCGGGGTTAATTTGTCTACGGATGACAATATGCTGCCACCTAACTTAAGAGGATATGCCCCTGAAGTAACGGGAGTAGCAAAAACGAATGCGAAAGTAACGATTAGCCAGCAAGGTCGTGTGATCTATGAAACTCAGGTTGCTCCCGGGCCGTTTCGTATTCAAGACATCAATGATGCAGTGAGTGGCAAATTAGACGTGCGTGTTGAAGAGCAAGATGGATCTGTTCAAGAATTCCAAATGGATACTGCAAGTATTCCTTATTTAACACGTCCGGGTCGAGTCCAATATAAATTATCTGCGGGTAAACCGTCAGATATGAACCGTAATACGGAAGGCCCTATTTTTGGTATGGGTGAATTCTCATGGGGGATCAGTAACGGTTGGTCACTTTATGGTGGTTCATTAGTATCGGGAGATTATAACTCGGTTTCTGCCGGTATTGGTCGTGACCTAATGGCGCTGGGTGCAATCTCTTTTGATGCGACACATTCTTGGGCCAAAATTCCAAGTGATAATAAGCGTTATCACGGTGGCTCCTATCGTTTAAGTTACTCAAAACGTTTCGAACAAATAAATAGCCAAGTGACATTCGCCGGCTATCGATTCTCCGAACGTGACTTTATGAGTATGAATCAATATTTAGATCGCCGTTATCGTGGTGGTGAAGAAGATAACAATAAAGAGCTTTATACCATTATGTTTAGTAAGCAGTTCCCTGAATGGGGGTTGAGTGCTTACTTAAACTATAGTCATCAGACTTATTGGAATAAGCCTAATAATGATAATTATAACTTGTCATTAGCCAAAACGATGGATATTGGTAGCTTCAAAAATATCAATCTCAGTCTGTCGGCGTTTCGCAATAAATTTAATGGCACCAATGATAATGGTGTTTATATGAATGTCAGTATGCCTTGGAGCGATCGCGCGACCATTAGCTACAACACAGTGATTAATAAACACGGTAATTCACATAATGTCAGTTATTACGATCGTATTGATGACAATAGTAGTTATCGTGTTGGTGCTGGTTTAAGTAGTAACGGTAAACCATCCGCAGATGCCTATCTCATGCATTATGCTGATACCGCCTTAGTGACCGCCAGTGCGAGCCATATTAATGGCGAGTACACATCAGCCACATTATCACTACAAGGTGGGGCAACACTAACACCAAAAGGTGGTGCATTACACCGCACAAGTCGTATTGGTAGTACTCGTTTACTTATTGATACAGATGGTATTTCTGATGTACCAGTGAAAAGTATCGGCGCGATTACTCGTACCAATGCTTTTGGTAAAGCGGTACTGCCTGATATCAATGATTATTACCGCAGTAGTGCCAGCATCGACCTTGATCAGATGCCAGATAATGCTGAAGCATTACGTTCAATTCAACAATTAACCCTAACAGAAGGTGCAATAGGCTACCGCCACTTTGATGTGGTATCGGGGCAAAAAGCCATGGCTGTCATTCGCTTACAAGACGGAACTTATCCACCATTTGGTGCCAGTGTCACAACTGAGAAAGGGCGTGAGCTCGGTATTGTCAATGATGGTGGAAATGTCTATCTGACGGGGATTAATAGTGATGATGTATTGAGTGTGCGTTGGAATGGTCAAGAGCAGTGCAAAGTCCGTATTCCAACATTAGTTGAAGGATTATTTATGTCTTCTTTATTACTGACTTGTAGTGATGGAGACGCAACACCTTCGACAATCAATCAAAGAACTGAGCCCTTACCTAAACCTCAACTGATTACACAATAAGGTTAGGAAAGAAGGGAAAGATAAAAATAATTTCAGACAAAAAGAGTAATTCAAAATGATTTTATCAAAGCGCTTATTCATTGTAACAACCACTTTATTGACTGGAATGGTCTTTACTAGTCAAGCCCTTGCTGCGATTGCTTTAGATAGGACGCGTGTCATTTTTAATGGTGCAGATAAATCTATTAGCTTAAATGTCAGCAATCAAAACAAAGAGCTCCCTTACTTGGCTCAGGGCTGGATGGAAAATGAAAATGGAGAACGTATTGACAGCCCATTATTAGTTTTACCTCCAATTCAGCGTATTGAGCCGGGTGATAAAAGCCAAGTAAAAGTACAGTCATTACCAGATATTGCCAAGTTACCACAAGATAGAGAAAGTGTTTTCTATTTTAACTTGCGTGAAATTCCACCTCGTAGTGATAAACCTAACGTGTTGCAAATTGCATTACAAACACGAATTAAACTGTTTTATCGCCCAGCATCAATTTACGCCACACAAACGGATCTCACTCATCCTTGGCAGGAAAAAATCACCTTAATAAAGAAAGGTGATCGTTATGAAGTGAATAACCCAACACCTTATTACGTGACATTAGTGGATGGGTTGACAGGATTACAAGGAAAAAGTCTAGATGGTTTTGAACCGATCATGATTGCCCCTAAAAGCACAGGAACGATAAATCTACCTATTTCTGCGTTTGGCTCATCACCTGTACTCAGTTACATCAATGATTACGGTGGACGCCCACAGATGAAATTCACCTGTAATGGCAATGAATGCAAAGTCACAGAAACATCAGCAGGAAACTAAATAGGCCTATTTTATGAAAATGGAACAGCGGTTTAGCCCAAGCAAAGCAGTGTTGATTCTTATTTTGGCAACGTTTACTGGAGGCCTAAGTTTTACTGCTGTTGCGAATTTACCCGCGAGAGCGGTGAAAGATATTATTCCGGGCATTGTTTATATCAATATTTCAGGGAATGTCATTGCGCCACCACCTTGCTTAATTAATGACGGCAAAATGATCGAAGTTAATTTTGGTGAGGTGATGAGTACACGTATTGATGGTGTTCGCTATAAAGAGCCTATCCACTACACTGCGACTTGCCAAAAAATGCCAACCAATGCGATGAAAGTTTATGTCACGGGTAGTGCTACTGGCTTCGATTCAAATGCGCTACAAACAAATATTACAGGATTGGGGGTACGTATTCTATATCAAGGAAACTTATTAGATTTAGGCAAAGCGGTGAATTTTACCTATCCCAACTTACCTGAATTAGAAGCTATTCCTGTTCGTGATCAGAATGAAGCCTTAGTGGGTGGTGATTTTGTCGCAAGTGGCACACTGCATGTGGATTATCAGTAAGAGGTCAGAAGATGAATAAATTAAAGTACATGTGTCTGATTGCATTACTGAATTCTTATTCTGTCATGAGCGCAGACGCACCTAATATGAAATTGTTTGGCACTTTATTAGTGCCGCCACCTTGTGTCATCAGTAACAACGAACTGATTGATGTCTATTTTGGGCACAACGTAGGTATTCATAAAGTAGATGGCATTAACTATACCGAATCAGTGAATTATCGATTGGTCTGTGATCCAAATTTAAAAGGTTGGGATTTAGGGCTTTCTATTATTGGTCCTAAAACACAGTTTGATGAAGCTGCGCTACAAACCAATATTCCTGATTTAGGTATTCATCTCACACAAGATGGTAAGCCTTTTAAATTAAACGAGCGTATTGCGATATCACCCGATAATCCACCTGTGATCCAAGCCGTACCAGTTAAAAGACCGGGTAGCACTTTGCCTGAAGGTGCATTTGAAGTTTCAGCAACACTGCTTGCTGAATACCAATAGGAGCGTATTGATGAATATAACAAGATTATCGATCCCGTTCGTATTGAGTCTGGCCACATTTATGGGATTAACATCAAACGCTTTCTCTGCACCAGACAATATGCGCTTTCACGGCATATTGGTCGATGAGCCTTGCACTATAAAGCCCGGAGACGAAACCGTTGAGTTAGATTTTGGCAATATTCCAGACAAAAACCTTTATGCGTATCAAAGAACACCAAGCAAGTTGTTTCAAATACGCTTGTCTGAATGTGACTTAACGATTGGTAAAAGCGTCAAAATCACCTTTAAAGGCGATGAAAATCAAGCCATGGCAGGACAAGGTTTTTTAGCGATCAGCCCAAGCAGTCAAGCTGCGGGTATTGCTGTTGGACTGGAATCCGAAAATGGAAATGCGCTACCTGTTAATAAAGAAACAGACAAAATGTCATTAAGTGCGGATGACACAATTTTAAATTTTTATGCCTTTATTCAAGGGGAGCCGGATGCGATTGCTAACCAGTCCATTAAACGCGGCCCATTTAGTGCAATAGCCACATTTCATTTGAATTATGACTAATTATTAGGGTTGAGGTTTTTTATGTCCATATTAAAGCGATTTCCGGCTTTATGTATTGCAATCGGTTTGCTGTTTTCGGCACCTGCGATGGCATCCATCTTTTCTTATATAACCGAATCAACTGGAACACCAGCAAATGCAACCTATACCTATGTTATTCAACGCTGGGATCCTGAAGATCCTTACACCCCAAATCCTTGTTATGGTTGGAGTAAATGCTGGATAACCATTAACCATAAACATGATGCTAATGGTTCTCCAGGATCTGCGGTAAGAAGTATTGTCCGTGTTGAAAAAGAGCGTTATTTAGCTGGCGTTCGTGATGCGGTAATGCGAATGGAAAGTTTTCCAATACAAGGCACTGCTCGACATGTTGGTGATCCACTTACCTCAAACCAAGAATGTGTCGGGTTATTTTATGAATCTAAGGAAGGAGGTTGGTCTCCAAATGGGCGTTTATTACCAGGATCACTATGTGGTATTGCGCCACCACCAGTAGGTGCCTGCAAAATAACAGAAGGCGCTGTAAACCTAAATTATGGCGATATTGATGAAGTGAGTTTAGAAAATGCAACACGTGCTCAAAATATTAATGTCACTTGTAACTTGGCAATGAAAGTTCTAGTTATCGCATCAGGCTCAGACAGTGGCCGAGTACCACTGCGACCTGATAATAGTCTTTATGCCGATTTGTTTCTTGATAATTATCCTGGTGAAAAAGGTACTGTAATTGATGTTCCTGCAAATGGAACCATACCTGTAGAGGTTAAATCAGTTTTACATACCAATGGTCGCGTTGCTCCAGGATATTTCTCTGGTTCAGGTTCAATTATTTTAACGATGCCTTAATCATGATAATGGGTGAATATTATGATGAATTACGATTTTACAGATATTGATGTTAATGCGTTAGTTGGCAAGAGAATTCAAAAAAAACGTAAAGAATTAGGTTATACCGGTGTGCAGATTGCTGAAAAAATCGGTGTAAGCCAACAGCAATTTTCTCGCTATGAGAGAGGGATGAATAAAATAGATTTAAGTTACCTCGTTTTATTGGCTAATTACTTGAATACACCTATTTATTGGTTTTTCGAAGACTGCTTTACCTCTAAATCTTCATCTGAAAATCAGGGTATTGATAAACGCAGTAGCATCATGGCTGAAGCGATGCCTGATGTTTTTTTATACTAGTGCATATCGCTAAAGGGTACTCAAACTTGATGCTTTAGTGTGTATGCTTTTCTTTGATTGATTACCAAATTGGTAAGGCAGGGGAAACCCTGCCCTTTTTTTATGCTAAAAAATACTAAGTACTGTTAGTTAAATTTGAGTTATTGATTGTGCTATCAGTAAAAAAGGGAAGGTATAGATAATCAATTTTTACTCTTTTATAAGAGGTGAAAATTGGTCATAAAAGTAAAGTTGTCATTTTAAGATGATAATAATTATCTAAAACATGCCTTTTGCTTAAAATGCATAATAAGAATACTCTTAAAGAGAGTATTTTAAAAAAGTGCATTTCTATTAGGTTAAACATGTCTTTTTTTATTACATCATGAAAAAGATAAATAAAGCTAACTTAATTTATTAAATAAAGATCTTCTAATAATGATACTCTTATTAAGAGATAATTGGTTGAATAATTAAATAATATTAATGAAATTCTCTATTTTTATTTAAATTCTTAACTTGTTATTATTTAATCGATAAAAGATTATTTCTAATATATACCTTAAAACTTACTTATTTAGATTAATTAACTTATTCGAAAATGAGTTAAATTTATTCAGATAATATAAAACTATCCCTGATTTATCGTAAAGATAAAAAACTCCAATATTCTTATTGAAAAAGATTTGATAATTAAAAAACAAGTAATAACGACTAATATATATACGCATTAAATGAGTAATGTTAAATTTATATATATTAAATGTAATTAAAATGTATTTAATGGTGTTTCTTTTTGGATAAAAATATGTGGATTCTATGGGAAGGCAATAATATGAATAAGCTAATAATGAAATTAGTAGCAATACGTAAAATAGTCAAGGCACCAATAAATAAATAATTTAAATATTTGAAGTGGCTATTAATAAAATACATTAAAAATTTTACCCAAAAAAAGCGTAATCATTCTCAATCAAATTATTATATTTTTAGTTTTTTTTGCGAAAAAAATGTACATTACACGAATTTCTTTTTTGAATTATCAGTTAGTTAACGTATGGGAGTGTTCTGAATCAAAAAATGCAAATTGTATAAAAATTCGCTTTCTGACTTTAATTTCCTAGGTATAAACACTTATATGTAAATGTTAAATTTTTATAAAAACACTCTATCTCTGATTGGCTTATTTATATAATTAATTATAAATCAAATGGTTATGGTTTTTTTAATCTTGTTGTGTTATTTATTGTAAATGCATGTAATTATAAAAAATGTAATTATTAATTAATGTATTAAATACAATTAGTTATATGCATTTAATGTTTTATTTTTAATATTTATATTGATTTAAGATTATCAATAATGGATTGGTTTTGGTGTGGTTTCTATGTGGTAGTAAATAATAACAATAAATCAATTAACAAATTCACTATTTTGATTTACTTATAAATCAATATATTAAGGTGTGTTTGTTTCGTTATGTAAAATTTTAGTTATATTAAGTTAATATAAATAAATAATAAAATATTATTTAATTGACAGTTACTCCTATTCGTAAAAAGATAATTAGATCTTTTTACTTTAAATTCTTAAAAGGCAGAATTTAAATCTTATATATATCTTTTTAAGAGTATTAACTTGGTTTAAAAGTCCATTCTGGTTATTTTCAAAAAGTAATATTTTGTATGAAAATGTAAAAAAAACACCTAATATCAGTAAATTAATAAAAATGAATTTAATAAAGTTGGGGTGGTTTGACTTAATAAAAACCGAAGAGAATAATATGTCCAACTTGATATGTTTCCTTTATCTAATTTCATTATTAAATATGAAATTGATTAGGCGAAATTTATCAAAATATAGAAACTCTATTTAGTATGACATTCATTTAAGCAGTTTGCTTATATTGAATTTTATTATTTTAAATATCTTCGTTCTTATATTTTCAGGAAACATAAAGATGAAATTAAATAAATTAGGTTTAGTTTTAGGTTTAGGCTTAACTGTTGCTGCTGGTTCTGCATTCGCGGCTGATCAAGGTCATGGTACTGTAGAATTTTGGGGTTCAATCATCGATGCTCCATGTTCAATTGATCCTAACTCAGGTGACCAACGTGTTCCATTAGGACAAGTTTCAGCAAATGCTCTGAAAGATGGTGGCCGTAGCGTTTCTAACACTTTCAAAATCAAATTACTGCAATGCTCTACTGAAACTTATAAAACAGTTCAAACTACTTTCACTGGTGCTGAAGCAGCAGCTATCCTGCCTGGCTCTTTAGGTATCGAAGGTTTAGCACAAAATGCAGCAGTTGTTATTACTGATGCAGGTGGTACACAAATTAAATTAGGTGAACCAACAAAAGCTCAAACTATTCGTGATGGTTCAAATGATCTGAACTTTGCTGCTTACTTAAAAGGTTCTGAAACAGATGCAGCTGTACCAGGTGACTTTACTGCGATCGCTACTTTCGCATTAACTTACCAATAATAGATGTGTTTTTAAGCCCTGTATAAGGATGTATAGGGCTTTATTTTGAGCTTTATTTTATGGTTTACCTTATGGAGTAGAAAACAATGAATCGCAAAATGGTGTCACTATTATTACTTGTTGCAATAGGACTATTTGTTAAACCTGTAATGGCAGTGACCGACATAAAACAAGATGTAAAATCACATCAGCGATTCGGCGTGGTTAGCCTACAAGGCTCTATTTTAGAACCAACATGTACCATCTCAGCAGGAAGCCGAGAGCAAGTTATTTCTTTAAGTACCGTGTCTATTCCAACCTTAGCTATCGAAGGCCAAGGTCCTATTGAATATTTTTCGATTCGCTTAACAGAATGTTCTCTTGTTGACCAGAAAGGTACGCAAGCTGAACGTCCTCGTTTTATTGCTACTTTTGAAGGCCCCGCACAGAACGGATTATTCCAACTTTTTGGTGACGCGAAAGGTGTTTCGTTAGCTATTGCTGACCGTTATGGAAGATTAGCAATACCAGGGAAACCTCTACCTCCTGTGGATATTGATACAAAATCGTTGTCTTTGCTATATCAAGCAAGGCTCGTCAAAAATAACGAAATTCCACGAGCAGGTAATTATCAAGCAACCCTGCGTTTTAAACTCGAATATTATTAAATGGATTGGTTGGATTATTTATGGCTAAATCATTCAAAACTGCTTCACGAAAAGCAGAAAAAAAGAGTAATCAGCATACTATTCGACCTGTTGCAGCACTGATCTATTTAATTATTGCTGGTATGGCAAGTGCTTCTAATGTGGTATTTGCTACTAGTGACATCGAGTTTAACTCTGATATTCTTGATCTTAAAGATAAACAAAATATTGATTTATCTGACTTCTCTCGTGCTGGCTATATTATGCCAGGAAGATATGAATTCATTGTTAAAGTTAATAATAATGAATTACCCGATCTCTATACTGTTAATTATATTGTTCCCGAAAATGATCCTAAAGCGAGTATTCCTTGTATTTCTCGCGAATTGGTCAATCAATTTACGCTGAAACCAGAGTGGGTTAAAGCGGTGACTTGGAAGGATGGCGACACGTGTCTTGATGAGTCTTCATTACCAGGTATGACAACAAGCACTAACTTAGGTGCAGGTAGCTTTATTGTCACCATTCCTCAAGCTTATGTTGAGTATTCAACTGAAGACTGGGATCCACCTTCTCGTTGGGATGAGGGAATTTCAGGTCTTATTTTTGACTATAACGTCAATGCTAACGTCAATGATCCTGCAAATGGTAAACAGACACAACAAGTAACAGGGAGTGGTACTGCGGGTGCGAACTTAGGTGTTTGGCGTTTTCGTGCTGATTGGCAAGCAAGCTATCAACATACAACAGGCGTTAATAGTAGTTCAGAAAATGATTGGGATTGGAGCCAATATTATCTTTATAGAGCAATCACTCAATTGGGCGCTCGCCTTGTTATGGGTGAAACTTACTCACGCTCTGATGTTTTTGATAATTTCCGTTTTACAGGTATCAGTTTACTGACTGATGACCAGATGTTACCACCAAACTTACGCGGTTATGCTCCTGAAGTAACGGGTGTGGCGAAATCTAATGCAAAAGTAACAATTAGTCAGCAAGGACGAGTGATCTATGAAACTCAGGTCGCGCCAGGTCCATTCCGTATTCAAAATCTTAATGATGCTGTGAGTGGTAAGCTTGATATTCGAGTAGAAGAGCAAGATGGCTCAGTACAAGAATATCAAATGGATACCGCAAGTATTCCTTACTTAACACGACCAGGTCGAGTGCAATATAAATTATCAGCGGGTAAACCTTCTGATATGGACCATAAAACGGAAGGACCTGTTTTTGCAATGGGTGAGTTTTCATGGGGGATAACAAATGGTTGGTCTCTCTATGGTGGTTCATTAGTTGCAGGCGACTATAATTCTGTTTCTTTAGGTATTGGTCGAGATTTGATGGCATTAGGTGCAATTTCTTTTGATGCCACCCATTCATGGGCAAAAATTCCTAATGATGGTAAGAACTATCATGGTGGTTCTTATCGGGTCAGCTACTCTAAACGTTTTGAATCAATTAATGGTCAGGTAACTTTCGCCGGTTATCGCTTCTCTGAACGTGACTTTATGAGTATGGATCAGTATTTAGATCGTCGTTATCGCGATAACAATCGTGATAATAATAAAGAGCTTTATACCGTCACATTAAGTAAGCAATTCCCTGATTGGGGAATGAGTGCCTATCTTAACTATAACCACCAAACTTATTGGAATAAACCTAATAACGATTATTACAACTTATCATTATCTAAATTTATGGATATTGGTAGGTTCAAAAATATTAACTTTAACTTATCAGCGTATCGCAACAAATTTAACGGCACTAATGATGATGGTGTTTATCTGAATGTCAGTATGCCGTGGAGTGATAAAGCGACAATTAGCTATAACACTGTGATTAATAAACACGGTAATTCACATAACGTAAGTTATTTCGACCGCCTTGATGACAATAATAACTATCGTTTAGGTGCCGGTTTAAGTAGCCGTGGTCGTCCTTCAGCTGACGCTTATTATACCCATTATGGTGATACTGCATTAGTCACTGCAAGTGCAAGCCATATTCAAGGTGAAAATACATCAGCATCACTTTCGTTCCAAGGTGGCGCAACGTTGACACCAAAAGGTGGCGCATTCCACCGTACGGCAATGCCAGGCGCGGCGCGTCTATTAGTTGATACTAATGGTGTTTCTGGAGTACCAGTGAGAAGTTTAGGAGCGGTAAGTTACACCAATGCCTTTGGTAAAGCGGTGCTTCCAGATATTAATAACTATTATCGTAACAGTGCAACAATCGATTTAGATAAATTACCTGATGATGTCGATGCGATACGTTCAATACAACAATTAACCCTAACTGAAGGGGCTATTGGTTACCGTGAGTTTGATGTTATTGCAGGGCAAAAAGCGATGGCAATTGTACGTTTGAAAGACGGTACTTATCCACCATTTGGAGCAAGCATTACCACTACGAAAGGGCGTGAATTGGGGATCGTGAATGATAGCGGTAATGTTTATCTCAGCGGAATAAATTCAGGTGATATTTTAGACGTACGTTGGAGTGGTAAAAAACAGTGCACAGTACAAGTCCCTAAATTAGATGAAGGTTATTTTATTTCTTCACTATTATTAACTTGTGGATCCACTCCATCAACATCTTCTCCAGCAGAAGAGAGAACTGAATCACTATCTCAACCACAGCTTGTTAAAACAGAAGGTTGAGAAGGGAAAAATTAAACGATTTTATAAACAAAAGAGTAATTAAAGATGATGTTATTAAAGCGCTCATTCATTGTAGCAACCACATTATTAACTGGCATGGTATTCACTCAACAAGCCATTGCTGCGATTGCATTGGATAGAACTCGTGTCATTTTTAATGGAGCTGATAAATCTGTCAGCCTGAATGTTAGTAATCAAAATAAAGATCTACCTTATTTAGCACAAGGTTGGATGGAAGATATCAATGGGCAAAAAGTGGAAAGTCCATTAATCGTTCTGCCACCTATTCAGCGAATTGAACCAGGTGATAAAAGCCAAATAAAAATACAAGGCCTACCTGATGTCGCTAAATTACCTCAAGATAGAGAAAGTGTGTTCTATTTTAACTTACGTGAAATTCCACCACGTAGCGATAAACCGAATGTTTTACAAATTGCTTTACAAACGCGTATTAAACTCTTTTATCGTCCAGCAGCTATTTATGCAACGCAGACAGATTTAACAAATCCTTGGCAGGAAAAAATCACCTTAACAAAAAAAGGGGATATCTACCAAGTTAATAATCCAACACCTTATTATGTCACTATTGTTGATGGATTAACGGGATTAAAAGGAGAGAGCTTGAATGGGTTTGTACCTTTAATGATTGAGCCTAAAGGTAGTGCAAACCTTAATTTGAAAGCCTCTGCATTTGGTGTTTCACCTGTATTAAGTTACATCAATGATTACGGTGGACGCCCTCGTTTAAAATTTAGCTGTAGTGGTAATGACTGTAAGGTTGTAGAAACTGCAGTAGGAAATTAATAGGTTTATTTATGGATATGGAACAGCGGTTAAACACAAGCAAAGCAGTGTTGATTTTATTAATGACAACATTTACTGGTGTCCTGAGTTCAGCTGCTGTTGCAAATACATCATCAAGTATGTTCACACCTAAAGCGACGACAGTTTCACCGGGTATGGTTCCTGTTAATATCACCGGTTATGTTATCGCTCCTCCACCTTGTGTTATTAATAATGGGCAGATGGTTGAGGTCGATTTTGGCGAAGTAATGAGCACGCGTATTGATGGTGCTAACTATAAACGCCCCATTAATTATAAAGTTGAATGTAAAAAAATGCCGACTAATGCGATGAAAATTTCGGTTGTTGGTGGTGGTGCTGGATTTGATAGTAATGCGCTAAAAACAAATATTACTGGGTTGGGCGTCCGTATACTCTATCAAAATAAATTGTTGCGATTAGGACAAACTGTAAACTTTACTTATCCGAATATACCGATTCTTGAGGCAATCCCTGTTCGCGATTATTCAGCAACATTAAGCGGTGGTGATTTTTCGGCAATTGCGACACTTCGCATTGAATATCAGTAAGGAGCCGAGACTGTGTATAGCAAATTGAAACATGTTTGTTTGATGACTCTACTTGTAATGGCTCCATTATCAGTCAATGCCGCAGACGAACAACCTAATCTAAAATTATTTGGAACATTATTAATTCCACCGCCTTGTGTGATCGAAAATAATAACTTAATCGAAGTTTTTTTTGGCGACAATGTGGGGATCAATCGGGTTGATGGAATTAATTACACAAAACCGGTGAATTACACATTAAAGTGCGATCAAAATATAAAAGGTTGGGATCTTACCTTGTCAATAATTGGCCCTAAAAGCCAATTTGATGATGCGGGACTACAGACCAATATGGCAAATCTAGCTATTCATATGATACGAGATGGCCAGCCTTTTATTTTAAACGAACGTGTCATTATATCACCAAGTAAACCACCGATTATTCAAGCTGTACCTGTTAAAAAACCAGGAAGCACGTTGGTAAAAGGTCCATTTGAAGTCACTGCAACATTGCTCGCTGAATATCAATAGGAGAGTGAAAATGAAAATCAAGACATTATCACTTCCTGTTATTTACGGGTTAACGATACTGATAGGAAGTATGGCAACCGCCAATGCAGCACCGAAGAATATGCGGCTTTATGGCACGTTAGTGGATGAGCCTTGTGTGATTAAGCCGGGTGATGAAACTATTTCTCTGGAATTTGGTAATGTTCCTGACAAAACATTTTATATTGGTTCTGGAAGAACAAATAGCCAAGCATTTCAAATTCATCTATCAGAATGTGATCTTTCTCTTAATAAGAAAGTAAGAGTGACATTTAGTGGTACTGAAAATCAGGCAATGATAGGGCGAGGTTTTCTTGCATTAAGTGCAGGAAGTCAAGCTGAAGGTATTGCTATTGGCTTAGAAAATTCTGATGGTACTCCACTACGGATTAATCAGGAAACCAGCAATATCGCCTTAAATTCAGGGGATTCGATTTTAAGGTTCCGTGCATTTATACAAGCAGAGCCGAATGCTATTGCAAATGAATCAATAAAACGAGGTCGTTTTAGTGCAATAGCCACATTCCATCTGAATTATGATTAATCTTTACGATTGAGGTTAATATGTTTACCCCAAAACGATTATCAGCATTATTTATATTTAGTGTGATGATGTTATTTTCAACATCATCAATGGCAGCAATTTTTTCTTATATTACGGAATCAAAACCAGTAGGGCATAAGAATGATGGTGCTAACTATACCTTTATTATTCAACGCTGGGACCCTGAACCTCCTGGTGCATTAAATCCATGCTATGGATGGAAAAAATGCTATATTACTATAAATCACAGACACCAAGCTGATGGTTCCGGTGGTTCAAGAACAAAAGTTATTCTTAGAGATGCTGAAAAATATAGAACCATGGAAGAACTGCGCATTGCAGTTCTCAATAGTGGGAGATTACCATTACCTTATGGCCCGAGTGTTGCGAAGCATAGAGGTGTTCCTCTTGATACTCTTCAAGAATGTGTGGGCTTGTTCTATCAAGAAAGTTCAGGAGGGATTGCTGATGATGGGCGTTTATTACCGGGATCATCATGTGGTATTGCCCCTCCACCTGTAGGTGCTTGCCAAATTATCAATGGTTCCGTGGATTTGGATTATGGTCAAATTAATGAGAATGAAATCGAGAACGCCCGTCGTTCACAAACGATCCATGTTACCTGTAATAAAGATATGACAGTAAAAGTCATTGCAACGGGTATGGCGAGTGATCGCATTTCTTTACGCCCAGATAATAGTTTATATGCAAACTTATATTTAGGATCCCTTAATGGGGGCGAATATCCCGGGGAAGACGGCGCAATTATTTTTGTTCCCAAAGGTAGAGCAACATCAGTAGCAGTCAGTTCTGTATTGCACACTAATGGCCGTGTCGAGGCTGGATTCTTCTCTGGTTCTGGTGCACTTATTTTAACATTGCCATAATAGAGAGAGAATAGGTTAAAGCATGATGGATTATGATCTTATAGACATCAATGTGAATGAGCTAGTTGGAAAAAGAATACAGAGAAAACGTAAAGAGCTTGGTTATACTGGCGGCCACATTGCTGATAAATTGGGAATTAGCCAACAACAGTTCTCACGTTATGAACGCGGGTTAAATAAAATAGACTTGAGTTACCTTGTGACATTGGCGGTCTATTTAAAAACTCCCATTCACTGGTTTTTTGAAGATTGCTTTCACGTTGAAGAAGAAATTGAAGATAGACGTGCAAGTAAGTGCATATATTTTATAGCAGAAACTACGCCAGATGTTATCTTCTAATCAGTAAATATTTTCTCATTAATTGATAAATAAAAAGGGCAATTTATTATTGCCCTTTTTATCTTCAAAATATCAATGATATTGTCCTCTTAAAGATTTTTTTTTGTAATATTTCTTTTTCTTTCCTCAGATCATCAACTCTTCATTCTACGTATAGTCGAACGTTCAATATCTACTGTAAAATTAGTTGTTCATGTTACAAATAATCTAAAGTTTTAACCTATCCTGACCATTTATTCGTCATTATTTTCCCTTTTATAGTAATTACAACCGTTACTATCAGGTTTATCTGAGTGTTTAATCGTTTCTGACTATTAATTAATGGCATTTTTAATCAGAAAAGGTTAATAAATAATCAAGATAATGTTAAAAAATGTTATCTTATGCACATTTTTTAATTTTAGATATTATAAATTAATTTTAATGTAAGTTGTTTGTAATTGTATGATTAATTTTTAACTAATTGTTTATTAAGGTTAAAAATATTTTATTTAACAATTTTATCCTGATTATTATCTTAAATAAGGCATTTATAAATAGGATTAACAGATAGTCATAATAAAAAGGGTTGTGTACTGTGCATTTTCTGTTTTTTTATAAAAAGGATAAATGATGCAAACAAAAAAACAGGGAGGCAGTCGCTTTCTACGCACAGTGGAATGGCTAGGAAATGCGCTACCCCATCCCGTTATTTTATTTATTATTTTAATTGCTATTTTACTTGTCTCTTCGGCGGTTGGTGAATACTTCGGTGTTACGGTACAAGATCCCCGACCAGAAGGCGCCAAAGGACGCGCAGAAGATGGCTATATCCATATTATTAGTTTGTTAGATGCGGATGGTATTCGTCGTATATTGGCAAATGTCGTTACAAACTTTACTGGATTTGCACCTTTAGGTACGGTGCTGGTGGCGTTATTAGGTGTTGGTATTGCTGAACGAGCAGGTTTATTATCTGCGGTGATGCGTTTAGTGGTCATGAAAGCACCGCGTAAAATGACCACATTGGCAATTGTCTTTGCTGGTATTATGTCTAATACTGCAGCTGAATTAGGTTATGTGGTACTGATACCGTTATCAGCGATTATCTTCCATTCGTTAGGGCGGCATCCTCTTGCTGGTTTAGCAGCTGCGTTTGCAGGGGTTTCAGGCGGTTATTCCGCTAACCTACTCTTAGGAACGATAGATCCGTTATTATCGGGTATTACACAGCAAGCTGCGCGTATTATAGATCCAACCTATATCGTTGGTGCTGAAGCAAACTGGTACTTTATGTTTATCAGTACATTCCTTATTACTTTCTTAGGTTACTTCATTACAGAAAAAATCGTTGAGCCTCAACTAGGGCCTTATAACGGTAACGAACTTGATGATGAAGAAAATGATTTAAGGAATGCTGCTGAAGTTACGCCACTAGAAAAGAAAGCACTATGGGCTTCAACAGGGACATTTATTGTGATGGCCGTGATTTTGGCGCTAACGGTTGTTCCTGAAAATGGCATATTGAGAAATCAAGAAACAGGGCTAATTGGTAATTCTCCTTTCTTAAAATCTATTGTTGTCTTTATTTTCTTATTCTTTGCAATACCAGGTATTGTCTACGGATGGATTGCTAAGACAATGCGTACAGATAAAGACATCGTTGATGCTATGGCGAATTCGATGAGTACGCTTGGCCTTTATTTAGTGATTATTTTCTTTGCGGCTCAGTTTGTTGCGTTCTTTGGTTGGACAAACATCGGTCAGGTTATTGCTGTTAAAGGGGCTGCGCTACTTAATAGTATTGATATGCCAAGTGGATTGCTGTTCTTAGGCTTTATTTTAATCTGTGCTTTTATTAACTTAATGATTGGTTCGGCATCGGCACAATGGGCTGTGACAGCACCTATCTTTGTACCAATGTTAATGCTTGCAGGTTATGCGCCAGAGACAATCCAAGCGGCATATCGAATAGGCGATTCTGTCACTAATATCATTACACCTATGATGAGTTATTTTGGTTTGATATTAGCAGTCGCAACAAAATATAAGAAAGATACAGGCATTGGTACCATGATCTCTATGATGTTGCCATATTCCGTGATTTTCTTAATTGGTTGGTCATTATTGTTCTATTTATGGGTGTTTGTATTCAATTTACCAGTAGGGCCTGGCTCACCAACATACTACTCTCCAACAGCAGGTTAATTCTCTGCAATGATTGAAGCTTATACAGGGATGTATAGGCTTTTTCTATTTTGATATTTCATTATTTTTGTTCGGTTTCTTTTTTATGATTTACCAATTTTTTTGTTAATTGTGTGGCATAGTCTGCATGTAAAAATTGGGTATCTAAACCTGCTTGTTGCAATTTTAGCTCAAGTAATGCCAAACGCTTTTGCAGTGTTTCATCTTCTATTCCCGTTTCATTTAACGTACTTAGGATTTCCGCTAGAGATAAGGCTTCTTTTCTATCTTGCATTTCAGGTGGTAAAAAACCAGCATTCTTTAATAAGTGATAGCTTGCTCTGAGTGACTCAGGAACATGGCTATTATCATCAAGGATCAGTGGTTTTCCTTCACCTTTTAGTGATGAAAGTTCCCCTTTTTGTAACGCTTTTTCGATATGGCGTTCAGCCCACTCATCTAAAATAGACACTTTAAACCTCTTTTTTAGTAACTATCGCAATAGAAAAGATCACCACAAATTAAATTGACTTGCTTAGATTATATAATTTGATATTATATTTTTATATTATATATAAATATATTGATAGGGAATCAAAAATGAGCAAGTACAAAGAAATAGTAACAGACATTGCAGGTAACATGGGGGTATTGTCTCAAAATATTCCAGAAGTGATGAAAGCGTTTATGAGTACGACAAAAGCGGGTGGTAAAGAAGGCGCTTTAGATGCAAAAACAAAAGAATTGATCGCCATTGCAATTGCTGTTGCGAATCGTTGTGATGGTTGTATTGGATTTCATACAAAAACACTTGTAGAGCTTGGCACAACAGAACAAGAACTTGCTGAAGCATTAGGTGTTGCTATTTATATGGGCGGTGGCCCTTCAGTTATGTATGCATCCAACACCATGGGCGCTTTTAAAGAGTTTAGTAAATAAGATTTTTATCATCATATAATTAAACAACGTAATCAAAAACCAGAATTAGTTCATTCTGGTTTTTTTTTATTTATAGGCTTTGTTTACCTTCTGTTTATATTAACTGTTATCCTCTATGTTTTGTTTTAATACTATCTAGATAATCTTTTAATAAAAAGATGCCTGTTAATTAATAAAAGATTAATCTTTCATTATTTTAACTTCTAATGAGGCTGTTTTATTGTTTTGATTTATATGGGTAAAATGTTTATTAAGCATCATTTGGTTGGTTAAAAATAATAATTAATTATAATTTAATAAATAATAATTGAATCTTTTATAGGATAGCTATTCTAAGTGAATAGTTCATATAAAGTGATATTATTTTAACGAGGAATATATGCGTGTTGATGTTGTAGAAAGGTATAAATGGTTTCTACTTTTTATTTTTATATTTCTAACTTATTTAATTCCTCTCGAAACGCGACTACTCTGGCAACCAGATGAGATCCGCTATGCTGAAATTAGCCGAGAAATGCTGGTATCAGGTAATTGGTCAGTACCTTACATGCTGGATATTCGCTATTTTGAAAAGCCAGTATTGGGGTATTGGCTAAACAGTATTGCACAATGGTTATTTGGCGGAGGTAATTTTTCTGTTCGTATTGTTGTTGTGACTTCAACCTTATTAACCGGCTTATTTGTTTATCGTGCCACTATGCTAGTTTGGCATAACCGTACTTTGGCGTTTAATGCACTAGTGGTCTTTTTATCCTCGTTTCTTGTGTTAGCAATTGGTACCTACAATATTCTTGATCCTATCGTGACAATGTTTGTCACTATTGCGATGTATTACTTTTTAAGTGGATTATCTGCACAAAATAGAAAGTCAAAAATCAGTGCTTATATTTTAGTTGGTATTTTCTGTGGATTAGGTTTTTTAACTAAAGGTTTTATTGCTGTTGTGTTACCTGCGTTAGTTTTTGTTGTAACCGCAATTAGCTTATCTCGTTTTAAAGAAGTCCTTTGTTATGCGCCAGTAGCGCTTATCTCAATGCTTGTTATTGTGGGCCCTTGGGTGATTTCTGTTGCACTTCAAGCTCCTGATTATTGGCACTACTTCTTTTGGATTGAACACGTTCAACGCTTTGTTGAAAAGGATTCAGCAAGATCGCAACCTATATGGTTTTATTTACCTATTGTTGTTTTGGGTATTTTGCCGTGGTTAGGGTTCTTATTTGGTGCTCTTAAATCAGCTATTTTTTTGAAAAAGGGAACGCTTTATTTTTCGTTTTGGTTATTCCTATTTTTTGCATTCTTTTCTGCCTCCAGCGGTAAGTTATTAACTTATATGTTACCTTGTTTTGTGCCACTTTCTATATTGATTGCACATTACATGGAAGAGCTAAAAGATAAACAAAATGAAAAAATTCATAATATCAATGCGATCATAAATACTGTTTTTGGGCTTGTAGGCGTTTCTATTATTGTTTATTCGCTGTTCTCTACACGATTTACGTTATATGAAACTCATGAGCAAGATAAAGCGCTGCTGGGTATTGTGGGCTTTTTATTTTGGAGTGTGATGGGAATTGCTTCACTCTTTAAACCCACACGTTTACTGACTCTGTTTTGCTCGATAGGATTAAGTCTAGTAATTGGGCATGCCATTCCTCATAAAATTGAAAGCAAAAGCACCCCTGAAAAAGTAATTAACCACTATTACAGTGAGCTAGCAGATAAGCCTTATATTTTAACTGATGAAGTCGGGATTGGAACGTCCTTAGCATGGAGTTTAAAACGCACTGATATTCGTTTAACAGAGACGAAAGGGGAGCTTGCTTATGGTCTTGCATATCCTGATGTGCAAAATAAATATTATGATCTTAAGCAGTTAGTTAATTTAATTGAAGAGAATAACTATCAAGGGCTTGCGATTGTTTTAGTCCGACCAGAGCGAAAAAAAATATTATCTGTTATAAGTCAGCTAAAGGTAAAACCTATTGTAGAAAAACAGGGTGATTTAACATTTGTTTTCTTTAATTAACTGATTTAAAAGTCTATTTCTATTTTTCAAGAGACGATTATAAAAGAGCAAATAAATTTAGTTTCAGCTTTAAAATGACATCGATTTGATTTTTTGTGTTGTTTTTATGTGATCAAAGCCAAAAAATGGATTTTGTTGAGAAATATATTTTGCTCTTTTTAGTTTTAATGGTAGGTTTAAAATGTGTCCATTAAATCGGAGTTAGCTAAGCACTATATGACAAGTCACTTTACTTTATCAGAACCCCCGCCCAAACAAAATGTACTTATGAATGGGGGTAATTTATGCTGATTTTCCTAGCTGAATGTTTTATCGGTCTAGCATCAATTGCTCTTACTCACCGTGTATTAACGTTGTACGGTACTAAAAAGAAGTGATGATACCCGCTAGCTAAAATAAGTAATCAACAGTTGCTTATAATTAAAAGTCCTATATCTATCGCGATCTAGGACTTTTATAATTATCTCAATATCTCTTATTAAAAACTTAGCAATTCTATTGAAAATAACCTTCAATCAATTTTATTTTTTCAATATCCAATGTATTAGTATATTGATGTAATAATGCCCAAGCCTGAATATAATCATATTTAGCTTTAATTAAATCCTGTTGGGCGCGATATAATAATTCTTCAGCATTAAGAACATCGACCATTGTTCTTTGCCCACCAATATAACTTTTTTGAGTCGCATCTAGTTGTAATTTAGCAGAAGAAACAGATTGCTCATAGGCATTCAATTTAATATTACTCGTTGTGCATATTTGGTATTGATGACGTAGTTCTTGTTTAATTTGCTGGATAATGGCATCTCTTTCAAAAGCACTCATCTGATATAGTGCAGTAGATTGGCGCATTGAAGCTGTTGTTTTTCCACCATTAAATAAAGGTAAACTGACATAAAAACCAACATTCGCTGATTGATATTTCTGATTTACAGTATTATTGCTATCGGAATCGCTATTAGAATAAGAAGCATAGAGTTGCACTGTTGGGAAAAATTCACCTCTATTTTTTTCTACTTCTTGTTTTGCTATTGCCATTTCATAACGAGCTGTTTGAATATTGAGGTTGCTTTGCATAGCCTCATTTTCCCATGACTCGTAATTATTGGGTGTGATAGGTTGTAATATAAAACTATTATTGCTTAATTTTGCTATATGTTCTGCATAAGGAAGTGATGTACCAATCATTGAACTTAGTTTATTTTTAGCATTATCTAACTCAAGCTGGATATCTGTATATTGAGATTGAGTTAAATATAATCGTGTTTGGATCTCTGAAATATCTGTTTTTGTTCCTTCACCTAATTCGAATAAACGCTGACTTGATATTAGTTGTTTTTTATAAATCTCTTGCTGTGAAAGATTTAATAATAATTTATCCTGCGCATAAGCCAATTCTATATAATTATCTACTAATCTGATCACAAGCTCAGAAAATTTAACTTGATAACGACTGTCAGATAATAATGTTTTAATTAATGATGATTTATAATCACTAAATGCCGTGTAATCAAAGAGTGGCTGGCTAATAATGGCACTGACAGAATGACTTTGATAATTCTGATATTCGGTTCGTTCCATTTCTCCTTGATTCGTATTAATAGGATAAACTTTTCGTTGCCAATTTCGTGGGTTGTTTTGATAGTTTACATGTACGCTTGGAAGTAATTGAGATAATCCAATATTTTCATACTCTTTCCCCGCAACCTGTTCTTTAATCGCAGCATTAAACGTAGGATCATTTTTTACTGCTAAGAAATAGAGATCAGACAAACTGATGGCAAAAGCGTGAAAACTTAGCATCCATATAAATAAAATGGCAGAGAGTTTTTTTGTTTGCATCATTATTCTTCCGTCAATGAAGTATGGATCCTATCTAAAACAGGTTTAAATAAATAATTTAGTAATGAGCGATCACCTGTATTAATAAATACATCAACTGGCATTCCAGCCTTTAATTTATTTTTCTTGTCTTCAAGAAGCGTATTATCTTTAACATTAATAAATACTTGGTAATAAGGTTCTGTCGTTCTTTCATCGAGAAGTCTATCCGCTGAAATTAACGTCACCTCTCCGGGGATTTTAGGCGTTGTATTTTGATTGAATGCACTAAACATTAAATCAACAGGAAGACCAAGGGTAACTTTATCAATAAGATGAGGGGCTAACCGAGCCTCAATAATTAATTGGTGATCTTGAGGAACAACTTCCATTAATGTTTGACCTGTTCTTACAACACCACCTTGAGTAAAAACAGATAAATCCATTACTATTCCTGAAATTGGGGCAGTAATTTGCATTTTTTTCAGTTTATCTATTTCAATGATAAGTTGTTTTTCTGTTTCACTTATTTGTAATTGAACTTGATTAAGTTCAGTGCGTGCTGATTGGTAAAAATTAGCATTGCGTTGCAATATTTTTTGCTCATATTCCAACTTCTGTTTTTCTAATGTACTTATTTGCCCAAGTGTATCATTGAGATGGTTATTATTTTCAGCGAGTTCACGCTCAATTTCTTGATAACGATGGCGAGGAATATAGCCCTCATTAGCAAGTGTGTATAAATCTTTGATTTGATTTTGTAAGCTATTAATTTGATGCTGTTTATTTTGAGTGGATTTTTTTAAATGAATTAAACGATTAGAAACTCCATCAATAATAGCGTTATAGCCATTTATTTCACTATGCAATTCAATATACTTTTCATTAAGTAATTTGTTTTGAAGTAGTAATAATTTATTTAAATTCTCTGAAGGAGAGTAATATTCTTCATTAAGATCTAAGGTGAATTCTTTTTTTTCATTCAATTGAGCATATAAGCGCTGTTGAGTAATAAGTAAATTATCATATTGTTCTGATAAGGATTTTACTAAAGCTTTTGATTGAATAGGACTTAATTGAATAAGTGTTTGACCTTCGGTTACGCTATCTCCATTCTTTACTAAAATATCAGTAATAGTGCCTTCTACTGATGCTTGAACACTTTTTTTATTACCTGAAATTGAGACATTTCCTTTAGCCGATACTCCTTTATCTAAAGGAGCAAAAGCTGCCCAAAAAATAAAAATAGCAAGACCTAAAAGAATAACTGACCATCCTATTATTAAGAATTTCCTAGGATCATCTGAAATTCCATGAACAATATCGATTTCATTTTTTTTTGTGATCATAATAGTCTTCTCAATATTAAATATTGCTTTGAGTAATAGGTGTGGTTGCTGGCGTTGGCGTACTCTTTATTGCTGATGAGTTATTTAACTCAGCAATAACAGCTGTTGTAGAGCCAAATAATTTAGTGTGACCATCGAAAAGAACTAAGAGTTTATTGGTCACTGAGAGTAATTGTTTTTGATGCGTAATTAATATAACGGTTTTCTTATTTTTTTTAAGCGTTTGAATTGCTTGCATTAAAGCTTTAATACCCAAATCATCCAAATTAGAATTCGGCTCATCTAAAACAACTAAAGCAGGATTTCCATACAATGCGCGAGCTAACGCTATACGTTGTCGTTGTCCTCCTGATAACCCTTCCCCATGAGCACCAATAACGGTTTCATACCCATCAGGAAAACGTAAAATCATCTCATGAACATTTGCCATCATTGCAGCTTGAGTGACTTTTTGAGGATCTATCTCAGAAAAACGTGCAATATTTTCGGCAATTGTACCGGGAAAAAGGGCGATTTCTTGTGGAAGGTATCCAATATATTGACCAACTTCACTTTTATTCCATTGATATATATCTGCATTATCAAGGCGTATGGCACCAGTTTTAACTTCCCATATGCCAACAATAAATTTAGCTAAAGAAGATTTTCCTGAAGCACTAGGGCCAATAATACCAAGTACATCACCTGGGCTTAGTGAAAAATGAATATTATTTAATAGAGTACGTTCCGTTTGAGGGTATTGAGCTTGATTAATATTGACCGTTAATTCACCTTTAGGGGCTGGTAGCGCCATTTTTTTATTTTCTTCAGGATACGCGTTTAGTAGAGTGGTTAATCTTTTATAAGCTTCTTTACTGCTATCCCAGTTTTTCCATACACCAATTACTTGTTCAATTGGGGCTAAAGTACGACCTAATAGTATTGATCCTGCGATCATCATTCCTGGGCTAATCGTATTATCTATTGCTAGCCATCCACCTAATCCTAACATTAAAGACTGCAGTGCCATTCGGGTGACTTTTGTTATTGCATTGACACCGGCTGCATTATCACTTGCATGGGTTTGTGCTTGTAGATATTTAAAGTGAGCAATTTGCCATTGGTTTCGTAAATAACCTAACATTCCCATTGCTTCAATAGGTTGTGGATGTTCAAAATGATGACCTTGTATTACTTGTGCTTGATTAGCAAACTCATTGGCCTTTTTTAATGATGATCGAGATAAATATTCATTAAGAATTGCCAACGAAAATAAAGCGAGTGCACCACATAATGCAAATAATCCTAACCATGGATTAAATAATGCGATA
This sequence comes from Proteus sp. G2618, assembly GCF_009915995.1. NCBI lineage: Bacteria > Pseudomonadati > Pseudomonadota > Gammaproteobacteria > Enterobacterales > Morganellaceae > Proteus > Proteus sp. G2618. The sequence continues at coordinate 26,660 of NZ_JAABNI010000019.1, forward strand.
ACAAGAAGATAAATAGGGAACCAAGGTAAATCAAAAAAAGCAAAAATAGCATGGCTTGTAATAAATTGCCTAATAGTCACTAAATCATTAAATGCTAACGAAGAATTAATACCGGGAGTTTTGTTCAATTTTGCTTGATATGCCGCGGTGTAAATTCTTGAATTTAAAGATAAATCAAGTTTGTTGCTCATTCTAATGACAATAATGCTTCTTAAATATTCTAATCCTCCCATAAAAATAAATAATGCTAACATAATGAGCGTTAGCATTAATAAAGTCATTTCATTACCTGAAGGTAAGACTCGATCATAAACTTGCAACATATAAATGGAAGGAACTAACATTAAAATATTTATTAAGGCTGTAAATATTCCAATGGAAAGAAATACTTTCTTTCTCTCTTTTATAATATTTTTTATTTCATTATTGTATTTGTTTGCTGGCATAATGTTATTCCTGATTTTATTCCTATCTGTTTATTGCTATTTACTGCATTTTTTCTATCAATACGGAGTGATAAATCTATCTTTTTTTTTATAAAAGAATATAAAAATAGCTCCGTATTGGTAAAAAAAAGGTAGGAGAAATACTTCTCTCCTACCCAATGCCAAATTAAACAATAAAGTCAGTTTCGTAATTAACAAATCCTACAATGTCAATTTTGAAATCAGGGCTATATCCATAACCATAAGCATTAATAGCAAGTTCACTTGAGTTTGTTGCTTGATCATATTTAATGGTTGCTTCACCTGAGCGACCTGTAAAGTTATCAACAAAATTAAGGAATTTTTGGCTAAAGGTATTTTCGATTAATTCTGATAAATCAATCTTATCAATACCTGATTTGAAGTCCATTATCTTGTCAGCGGCAGAGGTTAAAGAGTCAGAGATCTCTTTATAAACAAAGGTATTGCTGCCTGTACCACCCCATAATGTATCTTGACCACCGCCACCATACAGTATGTCGTTACCGCCACCACCGATGAGAATATTATCAGCATCATTTCCATAGATAATATCATTACCTGAGCCACCGATTGCATTTTCTATTGTAACGTCTTGTGCAATAGAAACGTTTTTCTGTAGTCCGCCAACATCAGAGAAATGACCCTCACGTAAATCAATAACTTGATCTTGATAATATCCTGAGAAGTCAAAAGTATCGTTACCACCGCTATCCCAAACGGAGAATATTAATTTATCGTTACTGCTTGTTGCTGTGTAATAATCAATACCTGTGTTTGAATTGAAACCATAAACATCATCACCTGTTCTGGTTGTTTTGTTTGCACCATAGAGGTATTGCATTGCTGAAATATCATGAAGTAATGGTGCGCCTGCATAAGCACCTTGGAAGTGTGCGCCTGTTTCATATTCATCCCAATAACTCATAACAGTATATTGGCGACTGTCTTCAGCGTAGTCAGATTTTAAATAATCTGGTACATTTTCTCCTGCGTTATAATCTCCGGGATGCATTAAACCGAGCGCATGACCAATTTCATGGATAATAGTTAAGCGACCATAATTACCTAATTCAGGCGTTGTATTACCCGCATAATAATAATCACTAAACCAAGCTTGGCCTGAAACATCACGCCCGTAATAATCATGGGTATTTGGTAATGTTGCATAAGCTTGGAACTTGCCATATGGATCAGTAATATTCCCAAAAGTAATATCTGATTTTACATTTGGTCCTACTTCTGTAAATTTAATATTTGCGATATCAGACCATGCATCTAAAGATTGTCTTGCATGTTCTTTCTGTGTTGAATTAAATCCATAGGGATTTTTATCACCAAAGTCATTAAACTTTTTACCAGCCCAAGTTGGGAATGAATATGTTACTTCTGCCGCTTGACCGATAACATATTTCCCATTCCATGTGGAATTTTCACGTGCAATATGTTTTCCTGCGGTATCATAATCAAAAGAAGGTAGAGTCTTAGCTGAGAAATTATAAAAAATTCCACTCTTATCTAATAAATCAGAAACATTAGATAGTCCTACTGCTTTTTTTAATAAAGAAGAACCCATAATATCCTCCGGATATCAAGTTTAGGTTAAGTTTATTTTCATGTTGAAAATAGTTTAATTATCTGGCGAGCGCCAGCGATAATAAAGATAGCTATTTATTGATATTAATCCAGAGGGGGAAAATATGTTTTTAAATAATTGTGAAGTGAGGTGTGTTTTAAGTCAGAATAATTTAATTAAGTAAATAAAATCATCGTTATCTTTCCGAGAGGTATTTTTTTTATTGTTATTGTTTTATTTTGTTATTTTTATTGATCTGAATATAACTTAAATATTATATTTTATTAATCTAAGTCATATTTTTAGGTTGTTTGAAGTTTAAATTAATTTTATTTTTAGCTGTTAAATATATCATCATAAATAAAATTTCCCACAAGTTCGATTGTGTGAATATACTTTGTAGATTGTATTTCTTTTGAAATGGAGAGTTGAGTAGTGTTTTCTATATTGTGATAATTTATTGAGATAATAATTTTTTTATCTTCAATTAAATTTTTAATACTGAATATGTTTTTATTCCTATCAGAAAATAACAAGCGATCATCATTTATATTAAAATCCATAATTTTATCACGGTTATTATGATTATTAAGGCCTAATATAAATATATCTTTTCCTTTTCCACCACTGAATTGATTACATCCTTTATCATCCCAAAGAATATCATTTCCATCAGAGCCATATAGGATGTCATCATCTTCGCCACCATAAAGCCAATCATTGCCTTTCCCACCATAAAGAACATCACTACCTTTATTACCATAAATAGTATCGTTACCGTTATTACCATAAAGATGATTATTAGTATGATTACCAATAATAATATCATCATTAATACCACCAATTGCATTCTCAATGACAGCACCATATGCTATAGAGAGGTTACTTCGTAATCCTCCAATGTCAGAAAAAGCACCTTCATTGAGGTCTATTTTTTGTCTTGCGTTATATTTATAAAAGTTGAGAGTATCAACACCTCCGGCATCCCAAATACAACTAATAATAACATCGTCTGGTGTAGTTAAACTATAACAGCCTCTTTGTGTATTGGAATTAAAACCATAAATAGTATCATCTGTTCGAGTCGTTAAATTTACTCCATAGAATTTTTGAATGACATATATATCGATTAATAATGGAGACATAGGAAAAAGACCACCAAAATCTGCCTCTTCTATTTTTGGGTAACGATATGTCATCACTGAATATTTAAAACTATTTTCTTCAATATCAGGATTATTACAATTATTTCCTCTAAAGGTATGAGGTAAACCAAGAGCATGTCCAATCTCATGTATATAAGTTTGAGTTTCTTTATTTCCTTTTTGTAATATTAAAGGTCGATTATTTATATGACCATCTTTATTGTTGTTTTTATATAAAGTAATATGCGAGTCTGTTTCTATATAATAGTATTTTATATTGTCTGATTTCTCTTTAAATGCATCTATTTCATTTTTTTGCTCTGGTGTTATTTTATTTTTATTGAATTTTTTTATACGTATAGTTGTGGATATATTAATCCAAACATGTCCTCCATTACTATAATCAGTAATTTTTTCTATTTTCTTACTGGGATCTATATTATTTAATGGGAATGTTGCAACACCTTTCACTAAGTGAGATGTATCTTTTGTTATCTCATTTACATTATTATAAACACCAAATTTAATATTGGTGTCATATTTGTTATCTTTCTTAATAAACTTAATATTTGCAACATCAGACCACAATTGTAATATTTTTTCGGCAACTTCTTGTTGATGTTCGTTTAATGTTGTAATTGTTTTATATTCATTTCCTCTTAACTCATTCCAATTGGGAAAGCTATATGTTACTTCAGTAAAATCATTATTGGGATCATGTTTTTTCCATCTGCGTAGTGGTTTAAAGCTCTTTATTAGCTTGATAATATCATTATTTTCTAAATTTTCTAAAGAAGTATCTTGATGAGTCTTACTCATAATGTATGAATATCCTTTATTATGAAATATCTCCATGTAAAAAATATGTGTTTTAACTTAAATATAAATAATTTTTTAAAATTTAAATTTTAAAAATATACGTTATTTAATGATGTTTGTATCAAGTGAAGTAAAAAAATAAAGATTTATTATTGTTTTTAATAGAATGATATAAAATAATTACGAGTAATCTTCTCTATTATAACGAACTTTATTTTCTTTAAAAACAAACAAAGAGATAATTGCTAGTTTTTTGTTGTTTTGAATAGTAAGATTTTTTATCTTTATAGAATACACTATGTTTTATTAGATATTCCCTTAAAACTAAATGCATTTAATATATTACTTGATGCTCTCTCATCAAGTAATATATGAAAAAATGCGAGTGTTTTAATTAACAGAATAAATCTTCATATTCGTATTTACCGATGATGTTAATATTTAAATATTTAGGTTCTGAGGTTTCTGATGTATTTATTTTTAACATTGTAATGTTTTTAATGTTGTCATAATAAAAATTACCTTCATTATTATTTAGACTATTTGAATTTACAATGTTAATATTATTTATAGTCTTACTATTATCTATATTTTTATAAAAATATATTTTATCAATGCCAGACTGAAAATCAGTAATTAAATTTGAGGAATTATTATCTTTACTATTAAAGTTAAAGGTATCATAACCTGCACCTCCTGTTAATTGGTTATTACCCATCCCTGCATCTAAATAATCATTACCTTCACCTCCATTAAGTACATCATTACCTTTAGCACTAAGTAAGATATCATTACCCAATCCGCCATAAAGAATATTATTTCCTTCTGAGTCCCAAAGATAATCATTTCCTTGTCCACCATATAGGTAATCATTGCCTTCGGAACCCATTAGATAATCATCGCCTTGCTCTCCATATAAGAAATCATCACCTCCTTTAGCGTATAAAGTATCATCACCAAGCTTACCAAATAGTCTGTTATTAACATCATTTCCAGATATGATATCTGATTTACAGCCTCCTATTGCATTTTCAATAACAGTATCATAGGCAATAGAAATATTAGCTCGTAATCCTCCCACATCAGAAAAACTTCCTTCACTAAGATCTATTTTTTGGTCAACTGAATATTTTGAAAAATCTAATGTATCTATTCCCTCTGCATCCCAAATACATGTAATAATTTTATCTTCAGAGGTATTTAATGAATAATGTTCTTTTTTTGTATTAGAATTAAAACCATAAGTGGTATTACCAATATGTGTGAATTTATTCTGTCCATACGTTGCTTGAATAGCGTAAGTATCCATTAACTGTAGTGTTAAAGGAGACATACCTTTAAAATCAGCATGTTTAAATTCAGGATGGTTATATGACATTATTGAATATTTAGTGGTGTTTTCTTCACAGTCAGTTGTTTTTTGTCTTGTAAATGTATGTTTTAGACCAAGAGCATGACCTATTTCATGATTAATTACTCGTTGTATGTCGGAGTCGTTTTTGAATACATTTTCTGTATTATCAATATGAGCCCGAGCATTATTGTTTTTTAGTAGTAAATAATAGTCATTATTTTCTTCAACGACATAATCAATAATATTTGCTTTAGATTTAAAGTAATTTACTCTTGTTTGTTGTTCTGGTGTTATTGTTGACTTCTTAATGTTTTCAATAATATTCATATCAGAGATATTTATCCAAACTTGCCCGCTGAAACTATAATCTCCGACTTTTTCTATTTTATCTTTTTCTATCTTATTCTTTTTTTCTATATTATTAGGGCGATAGGCAAACCCTTTTATTGAATAGTTTGTGTAACCGGCAATCTCATTGATATTATTATAAATACCAAACTTAATATCTGTGTCTTTTTCGCTTTTTACTTCAATAAATTTAATATTGGCAACGTCTTCCCATTGCTGAAGTTTTGCTCTAACTAAATCTTTTCCTTTTTCATTGAATGTTGTGAGTGTTTTATATTTATCACCTCTTAATATTGACCAGTTAGGAAAACTATAGGTTATTTCAGTATAACCTTTTTCAATATTATAACTTTCCCATTTGTTAGTTGATTCATTTATTCTCATTATATTGTAAATATAATTAAAATTAGGTGATATATGTTTTAAATATCTATTCATGATTAATTTTTCCTTTTTTTTGGTAACGAATAGTTTATCGGCAGCCTGCTAAATGCCTTTCAAAAAAGAAATATTTTAAATTATTTTAAAACTAATTAATCTTGTGAATTTATATTGGATTGGAAGGCGATAAAATTTATTATTATATAATAATGGTGTTATATACTTTTTGCTTATGTATTTAAATATAAATTTTAATGGATATTTAATGAGCAATTTATATGTATTTAATTGATGTTTTAATTAGTTAAAGAATACTAATCAATGGATGATAGTGAACAAGGAAAAAGTGCTGTTATATCCATTAACAGCACTTTTTGTTTTTTTATTGTTAATTTTTTACTGCGTTACCCCTGGTGAGGTTACCTGCTAAAAGCAGGTTTATTGAAATAGACTAACTTTTTACTACAAACTTCTTTTATTTACCTCATTGTGAGGAAGGTGATTCTTTTTATTTTGGGTTTAATTTAAACTATCTGAACTAACATCTTATTGTTGTGCTATTACTTTACCCTAGTACTTTGTGCATTTGGGAGCTAATTATAAATATGCCTTACATACCTAGAGAAAAAATAGATTACCAAGCCATTGGCTATCGCCTGCGTGCTTACCGCATAGCCTCCTCATTAAAAGCTGAAGATGTAGCAGAAAGCTTGGGTATTTCTCGTGCCGCTGTATATCGGTTAGAAAAAGGCGAAATTGTTAAAATTGAGACACTTGATAATCTTGCTAGATTATTAAATACCTCGTTAACCAGTTTGTTGGGAATTAATACTGAATATTATTCAAGTGCAAATGGCTTTTTTGAACGAATGCGCCAACTTGAAACACAATCTTCACATATTTACACCCATTTCGAACCTTTCTCTTATTTATTAACTTCAGATTGTTATGACAAAACATTGGTTGAAATGCTAACAGAGGCATCACCTTTAAATATCTTGTCTGAAAAACAACAAGAAGTTTTGTCTATTTTAAAAGAGCGTAAGAAACATCAGTCCTTACATTCCCCCTATATTTATAACCTTATTAGCCAACAACAAATCGAAAAGTTTCTTTATGTTGGTATGCTAGGTTCTGTTAATCTAACTAAAACACTGCAACATGAAAGAAAACAACGAGCAAAAAATGAAATTCTTCATTTAATTGAAAAGTTAGAACAAAAAAATAGTTATCTTAATATTGCGATCATTTCAGATACTATGCCATCTTTGACTTTCCAATTATTTTATCAAAATGAAATACCGCTTTCTTTAGCCGTTAGCCCGTTCCGCCTAGGAGAATTTCCTAATGTCAGTACGGGCATTGCGACGGTAACTTCTTCAACTGAGGCGATATTTCAATATCAATCTCTTTTTGATAAGTTATGGTTAAAAGCAACCAAGGGGAGGGATGCAATCAACCTTTTAAAACAAATAGTTAGAAATTACTGATTAGCAAGCGTGCCTAATGTTTCTGCTAATAAATCTGCAGCAACAGCAATATCACTAAATTCGGTAAATTCATCCGGATGATGACTAATACCAGCAACAGATGGTGTAAAGATCATTGCTGTTGGATAAAGTGGCGCCATATTCATTGAGTCATGACCTGCGCCACTTAACATTGTCATATAGTTGATATCGTGTTTTTGGCATAAGTTTTCAATCACTTGGCAAATTGAATCATCTAATTTGACTGGTGATTCAGCAGAAATCGGTTGAACATCAATAGCGACACCAAAATCTTTTTCTGCTTTCTCAACACTATTATTGAGGCGTTGTACAACGCGTTGAATACTTTCAATATCAATACCACGAATATCAACAGAGAATTTTACTTGTCCTGGAATGACGTTCATGGAGTTTGGTACAACATTGAGTTTACCCACTGTACCTACAGTGCCATAAACGGCTTCAGTACATGCTGCACGATTGATATCTGTAATAATCCCCGCACTTGCCACTAGAGCATCTTGTCGCTGATACATAGGTGTAGCACCAGAGTGATCAGCATGACCATTAACCGTAACAGAGAAACGAGTTGGCGCAGCTATTCCATTGACAATACCAATAGTTTTTTTATCATTCTCAAGGCGTTTACCTTGTTCAATATGAAGCTCAACAAAGGCACTAAAGCGATCCTTTTCCATTAAACAGCTATCTAAATTATCATACTGATAGCCTAATGATTTCAGAACCTCAAAGAAGTTATTGCCATCATCATCTCTATTTTGTTCCCAGCGTGCTCTATCTATTTTTCCTGCTAACACTTTACTGCCAATACATGAAAAGCCAAAACGGCTGGATTCTTCTGCACGGAAAACAACAAGCTCAAGGTCACGTTTAAGTTGTTTTGGTTTGTATTGCATTAAGGCATAAAACCCTGCGATAACACCTAAAGCTCCGTCATAAGCACCACCTTGAGGCACGGTATCAAGGTGAGATCCTGTACCGACTGCAGGCAGTGAGCGATCTTTTCCTGGTAAACGAGCGTAAAGTGTACCAATACCATCACGATAAACTTCAAGCCCAGCTTCTTTCATTAAACCAGCAAGATACAGATGCGCGGCTTCATCTTCTTCGCCATAGGCAATACGAGTGATCCCTTTGCCACTGTTATCTTTTTTATAGATTTGCATTGTCTCAATTAACGCTTTCATATCATCAATTGAATAATGAGTTGCTGTATCTAGTTGAGTCATAAGAGAATTCTCCCGTGGTTTTTGTAATATCTCTTGTCTAAAAAATGAGACAGTTTAAGGATTAAAAAAGCCATCTTAAAAGATGGTCACTGTTTTTATGATCATTGCTTATTATATTTACTGCTGTAGCTATATTTCGTCAATGATAATTAAGGTCAATTTCATATTCTGTGAGGTAGGTATTAATTAAAAGGAGATATATATCTAGAGTATTTCTTAAATGAACTTAATTTGTATGATAAATGTTATAAAATAGATCGCTTTTATTTTAAATCTATAAAAGAAGATATGTTTAAAGTTTTAAATGAAAATAAAAATTAGTATTAGTAGTGATTTTTATTAGAGTGAAATATCATTTATGATAAATTTAAATCTTTATATAAAATAGAATAAATGAATTTTAATGATATTAAAAATAATATTGTTAATATGATAAATATCCTATCTTATATATTTTCAGTTAAAATCCATTTTTATTTTATTCTAATGATATAGGTTATTATCTTCAGGTAAATTGAAAAAGTAGTTATTAACTATTGATAATATTTGTTAATCAAATTGAAAAATGAGAGAAAAAATAAATTAGTACTCAAGCAAGTCGGTTTTTTGTGTGGGTCTATCCGTACATTATGTAGTACTCTAGGCGTTGATATGGCTATTTATTCCGCATGCTGTTTATATAAGAAAGAGAATAAAAGTGAATGATTTTGATGAGTTATCACTATTTCCTGGTTGGAGATTTTTCTATTTTACATATCTTAACTTTTACCTTTTTATATATTATATAAGTTGCAACTTTACCTTCTTAATAAAGGGAGTGGGTTTTAAATTTAATATTTATATTGTTTATTTACTTTATTGTTAGTAGTTGTCTTATTATATTTAAATTTGGTGATAAATATTTTTTTGTGAGTTATTTATAGGATCAAGTAATAAAGATATTACTTGATATAGTTGTCTATTTTTCGCCCTTTATCTTTGTGTATCACTTATATTTGGAAAGATAAAGCAACTTATTGATTATGATAGTTTCTTTTGGAAGAATAAGCGTTAAAAGAGTGGTGTGTATATGTTCTTTCTGGGATCTCTGTAGAACTTAAAAAGCTAGAACAATTAACTAATCATACTTTTTTAAGTAAAAAAATACTATACCCAGCGATTGATTTCTCGTTAGAAAGAGAACTTATAAATACTTTTGAATCTAAGGTATTAAAGTAAACAGCAGAGTTAGGAACAATAAAATCTGGAGATATTCGTAAGATTTTACCTAATTTAAAACCATCCCAAATAACTTATCGGCTTGATAAATTAATTGAAAGAAGGTTGTTGCAACCCATAGAAGAAGGATCTCGAATTTATATTGCAAAATTTTCAAACTCTTATTTGATTCGAGGTGTTATTGAAATTTTAAAAGAAGAAGGATTTATTCATAACTTATAATTATTATTAGAAATATTATTGTTAATAATAAATGATATTTTTATCAGATAATTTTTAGTTTCTGATGAGGAATAACTTCGTCCAAATTAAGCAAGCAATTATCTACATTAGCGAAATAAGGTAGAGGGATTTTTAAAACCGTTGCAGATCGTTTGAAAATAACCTCTCGCATTGCAGATAAAATGGGAAAACTGAATATTCAAATTCGTGATGTAAAACATATCAAAACAAACCATATCGAACTTTATATCAAAAGCCGACAGGAAGAAGGCATTTCAAAAAGAACACTTCAAAACGAAATGGCAGGTATTAGAAATATTTTAGCTGTTGCTGGCAGAACAAAGCTTGCCTCATCTCAACATGAAAAGCTCAGTAATCATGCGCTTGGTTTGTCAAGTGCGAGTCGTGATGGCACGAAAAGGGCTATTACCGATGAATGGTAAATTGATTGATAAACCCGATTTAAAATCTGTCATAGATCGCTATCGAAATGTAGCCAGAAATGCTGGGTTAACAGGTAAATAACACCCCATAGCTTACGTTATGCGTGGGCAGTGAATGCAATGGAGTATCATAAAAATAATGGAATGAACTATGATGATGGGTGAGGGCATTATGTCGAGCGTGTCTACAATAAACTTGATATTAATGATTAATAAAACATACTTGTTTATAGCACATCAAATTAATAATGTTTACCCGTTAATTCGTTGTTTTTAACAACAGCCAATATTTCTGCAATCTGAAAGAAATGCCTTAGGGCGATTGTACATTAATTAAATCAACTTTCTTTATTTCAACCCAAATGGGAATTTCTTCCTCATTTGGTGGCATTTCCCTTTTTCTTAACAGGAATTGCCTATGAAAAAGGAATTAATAGGTTGTACATCCTCACAGCAAAACGAGCTTTATCATATAGTGACAAATAAGATTATTGAAGCATTAGAAAAAGGAACAGAACCTTGGCGTAAAACTTGGGATACCGAAAATGAAGGGCTACCTGTTAATGCTGCAACGGGACGATATTACAGCGGTATTAATGTCATGCTGTTATGGATTGGAGCGATTGAAAAAGGTGTTAATTCAAATCGGTGGCTGACTTTTAATCAAGCAAAATGTGCGGGAGGCAAAAAGAAAAAGGTTCTGACTAAATCACAGATGGGATGATATGTACCGTCGAATGGCACACTATCTAGAACTAAAAAAGAAGGTCTCAAAAATTTATAAAACGCAGAAAGCAAAAAACCAGCCCTAAGGCTGGTTTTTCTAAATAGTGGTGCCCGAACTCGGAATCGAACCAAGGACACGGGGATTTTCAATCCCCTGCTCTACCGACTGAGCTATTCGGGCAACGGGGCGTATTAAACCCGATATCGCCTTGCTCGTCAACGTTATTTATCACAAAACTGTTTGATTGCTGTTTTTTTAAACTTATTGATTAATAAAACGCTATTTGCCACGGAAAATGAATAAAAATAAAGCTGAAAGTGTTTTGTGATCCTTAAAAAAACACATGACGATAAGCCTTTTATTGAGCCTCAGTAACAAAAAAGCTTCCCCAAACTTATTGAGGAAGCTTTATTTTTTAGACTAATTATCAACTAACGATAGTTACGTTGAGCTGTACTGACCTTCTCAAGATAACGACGAGATTGATCGGCAGGGTGCTTATTACGTAATGTGGTATACACCTGTGTTGGCGCTAATTTGTTAATCATAGCGGCTGCTTGTTTCTTATCACTATGGAATATCCGTAATACGCTACCAGCACCGCCATTGTAAGCCTGTATAACGGCGTAGCGACGTGAAACAGGATCTTTGATATCTCCAAGGTAGCTGTTTTGCAGTATCGAAATATAAGCCGCACCTGCATCGATATTATTAGCAGGATCAAATAAGTAACTACGACTTGGTTGTCCTGATTTTCCTTGCATTCGGAAGACATCTCGACCTGCTGTTGCTGGCATAATCTGCATTAAACCGAGTGCATCAGAGCTGCTCACCGCATATGGGTTGAAACTGGATTCAATCTGCATAATTGCCAAAATTAGTGATGGCTCAACACCATATTTAGCGGCTGCCTGTTGTACTAGTGGTAAATATTTATGAGCACGTTGATCAAGATGATTAGGAACAAGATTAAGGGTGACATACCAAATTGTGTTCATACCGGATTGACGTTTTTGTAATTTATTGGCAATCAGATAATCTGCAAATTTATTGGCGCGCCATTCCCAACGTATAGGTTGCCCTGTGTTATCGAGTACTTGTCCTAATAAAAAGGGTTCTGTACTGTGAGGAATATTATTAACGTCAGAGTAGAGATCGATAGAGCCTGGATCTTCGCCCATCAATAACGTTGTGACTATCGCCTTATGCAATTGAAATTGAGGTGCATCATCACCTAAAGTTTCTATCGTGATCGTACCAGCTTCAAAATTAATATGGCTACGTGTTTTATAAGCATTGGTATATTTTACGTAGTCTTTAGGGCCTGCGATTAATACTTCCTTCATACCCCAAATCATTTCGATATTATTGGCAAATTGCCCCATAAGAATATCGAACGCATTGGTATCCTTTGCGTAATCGGGTTCAAATGTTTTTGGTGGTTGACTACTACATGAAATGAGTAGAGGGGCGATAATCAGCAAGAGAAGGATTTTTTTCATGGTCAATTGCATCGCTATGGTGAATAAAATACCAGAGCCTTAAAGGCTCTGGAAAAGTGAATATTATTTTTCAGGTGGTGTGTAGCCGTCAATATGAACATCATGGCCTTCAAATAAAAATCTCACCATTTCTTGTTCTAATAGTTTGCGATCATCAGGATTCATGGTGTTAAGTTTTTTCTCATTGATAAGCATGGTCTGTTTTGTCATCCATTGAGCCCATGCTTCTTTTGATATTTCATTGAAAATGCGCTTTCCAATTTCTCCTGGGTACAACTGAAAATCAAGCCCATCAGCTTCTTTGTTAAGGAAAGTACAAAAAATAGTTCTGCTCATAATAAATCCTCAATATCGCAGGTATTAGCTTAGGCTAATTGTCTAAGTAAATTCTCTACAGGTGCTGCTAACCCTACGGTCGCAGGTGTCTGTAAGTTATACCAAAGTCCTTTTTGCTCCTCCATCATAGAGGTAAACGCTGAGAGTTTTACGCAAATTGGCACAATATCTAAATGAAAGTGGCTAAAAGTATGTCTAAATGAAATCAGTTGCTCTGATTCATTATTATCAAGTCCATGTTCAATTAACCACTGTTCTAAAAGCGCTTTTGTTTCAAATTGAGGAAAGGCAAATAACCCACCCCATATTCCTGCTGGTGGTCTTTTATCCAACCAAACAAGATTATCATATTGTAAAATAAGAAAATAAGTTGTTTTTTCTGGGATGACTTTTTTCGGTTTTTTCCCAGGATAATCCGCCCAATTATCTTGAGCATAAGCGATACAGCCAGTATTTAATGGGCATAACTCACATTTAGGCTTACTTCTTGTGCAAACCATGGCACCTAAATCCATCATTGCCTGATTAAAATACTCGACACCTTCGGTTGGGGTGACGTTTTCGCTGATCTCCCACAATTTATTTTCAACTTCTTTTTTACCCGGCCATCCTTCAACGGCATAACAGCGTGCTAAAACACGTTTCACATTACCATCAAGAATTGGATAAGGCTTTTTCAGTGATAACGATAAAATAGCACCAGCAGTTGAACGTCCAACACCAGGTAAGGCACAAACGTCCTCAAAGGTATCAGGAAACTGCCCTTGATGTTTATCTACAATGTGTTGTGCCGCTTTATGTAAGTTTCTAGCTCTTGCGTAATAACCAAGGCCCGTCCAGAGATGAAGTACTTCATCTAGAGGGGCTTTAGCTAATGCGTTGACATCAGGAAAACGTGCAATAAAACGCTCAAAATAAGGAATAACCGTTGCAACTTGAGTTTGTTGCAGCATTACCTCTGATAACCATACGTGATAAGGCGTTTTTTCTTGCTGCCAAGGGAGTGTTTTACGCCCATATTTGTGATACCAATTGAGTACGACTTGCGAAAATTGCAGAGCTTCCATCATGTTTTATTTTATTAACTCATGTTCTGATTAAGGTAAGATTGCACCACAGAGAGAATAAACTGTAAACACTCTTAATATTTATCTTATAGAGTGATGCTTCTATGTGTGACTCTTGCTAAACTTAGTGATCTTTGGATAATGTCGGTTAAGTTGCACTATTGCGACATTATAACGATTTTAAGTAAATAATTGGCCTAACGACTGACAGTATTAGACATGATCAAGAATGTAATTTCTCCGGAATTCAATGAAGAGGGACGTGCTTTACGACGCGTTCGTAGTTTTGTTCGTAGACAAGGCCGTTTAACGCCTCGTCAAGAGCAAGCATTAGAAACACAGTGGCCCGCCTTTGGCATTGAATATCAACCGGAACCCATCGACTTCAGTCAGGTTTTTGGACGCGAAGCGCCTGTAATTTTAGAAATAGGCTTCGGCATGGGCGCATCGCTCGTGACTATGGCAAAAAATACACCAGAAAATAATTATTTCGGTATTGAAGTACATGCGCCGGGTGTTGGTGCTTGTCTTGCAAGCGCTGAAGAAGAACAATTAAGTAATCTGAGAGTCATGTGTCACGATGCGATTGAAGTGCTCAATCATATGATCCCAGATAATAGCTTAAAAATGGTTCAGTTATTCTTTCCTGATCCATGGCACAAAGCGCGTCATAATAAACGCCGTATTGTTCAAGTGCCTTTTGCAGAATTAATTTTAAAAAAATTAACGTTAGACGGTGTTTTTCATATGGCGACAGATTGGGAACCATATGCAGAACATATGCTTGAAGTAATGACAAGTGTTGAAGGTTATCAGAATTTGTCAGAAACTCAGGATTATGTACCACGACCAGAAACACGCCCTGTGACTAAGTTTGAAAAGCGTGGTCATCGTTTAGGGCATGGTGTCTGGGATCTTATGTTTAAGAGGGTAAAATAATGGCTAAACAACGTAGTCGCCGCTTACGCAAAAAAATGCGTATCGATGAATTTCAGGAATTAGGTTTCTCAGTTAAATGGACTTTCCCAGAAAATACCCCAATTGAGGAAGTAGATCGCTTTGTTGATGAACTGATCCTCAAAGTTATTGAGCCAAACGGGCTGGCATTTGATGCAAGTGGTTACCTGAGTTGGGAAGGCTTAATCTGCTTACAACAAATTGGTAAATGTACAGAAGAGCATCGCCAATTAGTCGAAAACTTCCTAAAAGAAAGCAAAATGCAAGATGTACAAACCTCTGAACTATTTGATGTTTGGTGGGATTGATAGAAAGTTATACATTTAGCAAATAATAACAAGGGCATCCAAAAGGATGCCCTTGTCTGTCTGGGGAAGGGACTGTGACTACAACGTTATCTAACGCATTACTTTCAGATATTTTGCAACAAATTCGCCCATTAATAGGGCAAGGAAAAGTCGCGGATTATATTCCTGCATTGGCTCAAGTACCTCCAGAACAGCTTGCTATGGCTGTTTATACGATTGATGGTGAACTCTATCAATCAGGCATGGCAGATAAGCGTTTTTCAATCCAATCTATTTCTAAAGTACTCAGCTTAACGCTTGCTTTAACGCGTTATGAAGAAAATGAAATTTGGCAACGTGTAGGAAAAGAGCCATCAGGGCTGCCTTTTAATTCCTTGATACAGTTAGAAATGGAAAAAGGAATACCACGTAATCCCTTTATTAATGCAGGTGCCATTGTTATCGCTGATATGTTGCAGTCTCGCTTAAGTGCGCCTAAGCAAAGAATGTTAGAAGTGATCCGTTTTCTCACTGATACTCCTGATATTTGTTATAACTCAGTGGTCGCAAAATCAGAGATGGAGCATCTTAGTCGAAATGCCTCTATCGCTTACCTGATGAAATCTTTTGGTAATTTTGAGAACGATGTTATTACGGTACTGGAAACCTATTTTCACTATTGTTCAATAGAGATGAGTTGCACCGAGTTAGTGCGATGTTTTAGTTATTTGGCTAATCAAGGTACATGTGTGGGTAATAAAAATCAGATTATTACGCCAAGACAAACCCGCCAAATAAATGCGTTAATGTTAACTTGTGGAATGTATGATGGTGCCGGTGAATTTGCGTTTCGTATCGGTATTCCCGGAAAATCAGGCGTAGGTGGTGGCATTATTGCTGTTGTTCCCGATGCTTTTACGGTTGCAGTCTGGTCACCAGAGCTGGATAAATCAGGTAACTCATTAGCAGGTTGTGCAGCACTTGAATTATTAGCAAACAAAGTAGGACGTTCAATTTTTTAGGTGTGTTTTCAGGAGAGTTGTTATGAATTTAAGAAATATTGCTGCCACACTGTTTTTTGTTGCAGGTACAGCAAATGCATCACCAAGTTTTGATTGCGCTGTAATGCCAAAAGATGATTTACGCATAACCTCTGAATTTGTTGAAGTCGCGGGTTCACATGGTTTAATGGTGATTTATCCTGACGGTACATTATTTCAAAATGAAAAAAGTGCCTCATTGACACCACAGCAACAAGAACTAGCAAAAAAATATCAAGCCACCGTAAGACGAGACGTACCTTGGCTAAGAACTGAAACAGGGGTAAAACTGCAAGATTCTCGTAAAGTGCTTGATAAAGTGGTGATTGAAGCTTTTGGTAAAGATAGCAATATCCTTAATAGATTAAGTAGATTAGAGAAAGATCTTAATCAGCAAATGGATAGAGTGGTCAGCATAGAGCCGAATAACATTACATTCCATTCTCAAGCCATTAAAGAAGTTGAAGTTAAAGGCCGTGAAATCGTAGAAAGTAGTTTAGGTGGTATGTTGCAAGACAGCATTAATGAGTTGGGGAAAAAACAGTTATTAGCAGCTGCGGGTGGTGACAGTAAAAAAGCCTTAGGCGGATTATTAGGAAACTTAGATGGTTTTCAAAAAATTATAGATCAGGAGTGGAAACAGCAAGAAGCTGCATTTACTCAATTTGGTCAGCAAGCTTGCAGCAAAATAACCCAGATGGAGAGTCAACGGGTAGAGCTTGTTAATTCTCTAAAAAAATAATAATACTCGTCATGCTTCAAGCGATATCTTGAATTATTTAGAGTATATATTACTAGCTCACAACAATTGAAAACAATAATGAAAATCATTCTTATTCAATTGACTTATGAGATGAGCTGTTTAGAATGCCCTGTTTGAGTATTTCACTTAAACAGGGCAAAATTAATGAAGAAGATCCTTCCTTTAGTTATCGCATCTATCCTTTCTGTAACCAGTTTCTCTGCGTTAAGCAAAACGCCAATCGAATACCAACCTAACCAAGTTATTAGCCAGCATAATGACAAGATGGTGATTAAACACCAGTTGGGTGAAACGTCGGTCACTAAGAACCCTTCAAAAGTGGTTCTATTTGATTTTGGTCTCTATGATTCTTTAGTTCAGTTAGGTTTAGCAGATAAAGTGGTTGGGTTACCGTTAGGTAATGCGCCAGCCTATATTAAAGGAAGTATTGCAACTAACGTTGCTAATGTTGGTGGCATGAAAGCGCCTGACTTAGAAAAATTAGCCGAAATTAAACCTGATTTAATTATTATTACAGGTCGCCAAGGTGCCTCATATGATGCTTTAGCGAAAATTGCACCAACCGTTAATTTAGGTGCTAACAGTGCAAATTATCTCAATTCAGTTGAGTCAAATATCAAATTATTAGGTGAATTATTTGATAAACAGCAAGTGACTCAAAAGCAAATTGCTAAATTAAATACTGTTATTGAGCAAGCCCAGAAAAAAGCAGCAGGATCTGACAAAAAAGTTTTAGTATTATTACATAACGCTGGCAATTTAATGCCTAATAATCAAAGTGTTGTTTATGATGTTGTTAAAGCAAAAAGAGCTGAATTACCGCCTGTTGCTGAAGAAGAGAAAGGCAAGCGTCGTGTAGTTACATCAGAAATGATTGTTCAAGCTAACCCAGATGTTATTTTTATTATTGATCGCAGTGAGGCCATTGGTGCGGGTAAATTAGAAAAAACAGCGTTTGAAGATGATGCTATAAAATCAACTTCAGCCTATAAAAATGGCGGTATTGTTTATCTACAAGCTGATCTTTGGTATCTTTCTGGCGGTGGTTTAGACAGCTTAACTAAACAAATTGAAGCGGTAGAAAATGCACTTTAATTAATTTAACCTTAAGATTTTTATGGTGTTTTAAGGTTTGCAATAAAGAAAAATGCCCAACTGTGAATAATCAGTATGGGCATTTTTTTAAGCTAGCTATTTGAAATCAGCAATATTAAAGAAATAACTCAAGCAATGAATTGAGGAACAGCTTGCCATGAGGTGTAATTTGCCAGTGAGTGTCTGATTCACTGATATAACCTAAAGTCAAAGCTTCATCTATTTGATGGCGAATAACTTCTTCAGAAAGCCCAGTGTAATCACTGAAATCTTGTCTTGGGAATGCTTCTAATAGACGAAAACGGTTCATAAAAAATTCAAATGGACGGTCATCATTATCAACAAAATTTTGCTGGTGGAGATAACGACCTTCCATAAAACCTTTAGGATGCTTGGTTTTTACGGCTCGCATTATACGACCATCTTCAAAGCTTATTTTTCCATGAGCACCACAACCGATGCCTAAATAATCCCCGAAACGCCAATAATTTAAGTTATGCTCACATTGAAAGCCCGGCTTACAATATGCTGATGTTTCGTATTGTTGATAACCTGCTGCTGTTAGTAATTTGTCACCTTCTGAGAAAATATCCCACAGCATATCGTCATCAGGTAATTTCGGTGGACGAGAGCCAAATTGTGTATTGGGTTCAATGGTTAATTGATACCAAGACAAGTGTGGTGGGGATAACTCTATTGCTTGCTGTAAATCCGAAAGTGCTTGAGATAATGATTGGTCTGGTAATCCATGCATTAAATCTAAATTAAAGCTACGTAGGCCTAATTCTTTGGCTAAACGAGCGGCATTTTTAGCTTCATCAGCATCATGAATGCGCCCTAAGCGAATAAGCTTATCGTTGCCAAAACTTTGCACGCCAATAGAAATACGATTTACACCTGCGCGTTGGAATCCAGCAAAGCGTTCAGCTTCCACGGTTCCCGGGTTAGCTTCCATAGTAATTTCTGCATTAGGACTAACAGCAATGCGCTCTTTAACGCCATAGAGTAAATCAGCCATTGACTCAGCGCTTAATAAGCTAGGTGTACCGCCACCAATAAATATGGTTTGGATTTCACGGGAACCCACGTGAATAAGATCGGCATCTAAGTCATTGAGTAAATGTTGCACATATTCCTGATGTGGAACTTCGCCTTTTAGTGTGTGTGAGTTGAAATCACAATAAGGGCATTTTTGTACACACCAAGGAATATGAATATACAAACTTAATGGAGGCAACTTAAGCATTCTTAAGGGCATCCAACATTAATTTAAGTGCTTTACCACGATGCGAATACTGATTTTTTTGCTCTTTAGTTAATTGTGCCGCAGTACAATTTAATTCAGGAACAAAGAAAATAGGATCGTAGCCAAATCCACCTTCACCATGCATTTCTGTGCTTAATACACCGTGCCAAATACCGTGAAAAATTAATGGAGTTGGATCGTTCTCATGGCGCATATAAACTAATACACAGTTAAATTGTGCTTGGCGTTTTTCAGCAGGAACATCTTTCATTGCATCAAGCAATTTATCCAGATTATGCTGATCACTCGCATCAACCCCCGCATAGCGTGCTGAGTAAATTCCTGGAGCGCCACCTAAAGCATCAACCGAAATACCTGAGTCATCGGCAATTGCGGGTAGACCAGTTACTTTTGCTGCATGACGCGCTTTAATCAGCGCATTTTCAACAAAGGTTAGGCCCGTTTCTTCAACAGAATCAACACCAAGCTCTGTTTGAGCAACAATATTTAAACCAAAATCGGAAAGCAAAGAGGCTAGCTCTTTGACTTTTCCTGGATTTCCTGTTGCGAGTACTACTTTTTGCATGAGTGTTATCCTTAGTAAAGTGTTGCGCTAAGTAACCATTGTAAAACGTCTACACGCAGATAATTCAGGGCGTAAAGCACAAGAATAACAATCATTGCTGAGAAATCTAAACCACCCATCGCCGGAATAACACGACGAATTGGTGCCATTAAAGGTTCTGTTAATTGAAATAAAAGATGATCAATTGGATTACGACCTTGGCTTACCCAGCTAAGAATTGCGCGGATAATGATCAACCAGAAAATCATCTTACCTGCTGCTGTAAGCAGTTCAATAAAAGCAAATGGGAACATTAAAGAGAAAGGAATTGATGTTCCTGATAAGTAAGATGGAATGATAATACCAATTAGAATTAATATATAGGCTAATAAAACTGAGGCTGTATCAATAGGACCAATAGAAGGAATAACACTTCTTAATGGGCGAACAATTGGCTGTGTGATTTTGACGATAAATTGTGAAAAAGGATTATAAAAATCAGCTCTGACACATTGCATCCAAACACGTAATAGTAGTACGGATGTGTAGAGTTGAAGAAGAGTCAGAATGACGAAATTTAAAAAATTCATTAGTTGGCCCTGATGAAATTAAAATTGTTTTTCCATTTCTTGCGCACGTTTAATCGCAGCTTGCATGGCAGAAGCGACGTTTTCAGGTAATTTACCTTCATAAAACTGCATAAGTGCAGCCGCTGTCGTTCCACCTTTTGATGTTACTTGTTCACGTAAAGTTGAGAAAGGTAACATGTATTGTTTCTCTGCTAAGGCGGTAGAACCACTTGCTGCTTGTTGCACAATAGCTCTTGCTACTTCAGGTGAAAAACCTAAACGTTCAGCTTCTTGTTGCATTGATTCCATAAACAAGAAGAAATAAGCAGGTGCACTACCAGCAACGGCGATAATATCATTGATGGCAGATTCTTGCTCTACCCAAACGGTTGTTCCAACACTTTTCATTAATTCATCAGCAAACTGTTTATCTTGAGATGAAAGCGAATTGTGCGCGAACATACCACTTAAACCTTTACCTACAAGAGCTGGGGTATTTGGCATAATGCGAACGAGCTGTAATTGAGTAGCGAAATAGTCATTATAACGTGTTGCAGGAATACCAGCAGCGATAGTGAGGACTAACTTTTTACTCATATCGATATTTTGTAAGGGCTTACAAACTTCCTCCATCATTTGTGGCTTTACTGCCAGCACAATAACATCCGCTTTCTGAACCGCATCAATATTGTCATTAGTACTATGAATACCGAACTCTTTTTCTAGTGGTTCACGACGAATAGCAGAAGGCGAGCTGACGGTGATTTTATTTGCTGGATATCCACCTTGAACCAATCCTGCAATAATGGCTTGAGCCATATTTCCAGCGCCAATAAATGCGATGTTACGATGTTCCATATAAACCTCTATTTTTACTTAGTCGCGTAATCTCTTGCGCCAAAAATTGCCGTTCCAATACGAACAAGTGTTGAACCACAAGCAATAGCAGCTTCCATATCACTCGTCATTCCCATAGATAACGTATCTATATGGGGATATTGAGATTGCAATTGCTTAAATGCGAGATGCATTTTTTCTAGCACTTCAACTTGTTTGTCATAATTACTTTCAGGTGCAGGGATCGCCATTAATCCACGTAATTTAATGCCTGAAAGAATAGAAATTTGTGCCGCTAGTCCATCAAGTTCAGTCAGATTAATACCTGATTTACTGTTTTCATCGCTAATATTGATTTGAATAAGGACATTTAATGGTGGCAATGAGTCAGGACGTTGATCACTTAATCTTTGAGCGATTTTTAATCTATCAATGGTATGGCACCAATCGAAATTCTCAGCAACAAGGCGTGTTTTATTTGACTGTAAAGGACCGATAAAGTGCCAAACTAGGGTGTGGTTATCAGCAAAATAATGGATTTTATCAACGCCTTCTTGGACATAGTTTTCGCCAAACTCAGTTTGTCCACACGCTATTGCTTTTTCGATATCACTCGCAGGTTTTGTTTTACTCACTGCAAGTAATGTTATTTCTTCTGAAGAACGGCCGCATTTCTGCGCTGCTGTGTCAATGTGAGACCTGACATTGACGAGATTCTGTTTAATAGTATTCATGGCAACTCAGGAGATAATAAGATGAAAATGGAAAATTTAATTGCATATAGTGTAAAGCATAACGCCTCGGATCTGCACCTTTGTTGTGGTGATGTACCACGATTGCGGATCAATGGAATACTTTATCAACAAAATCAATGTAAACCTATCACTTCCGATAGTCTATTAGCATGGTTCTTGCCTTTTTTGAGCAACACCCAAAAGCAAACTTTTGAGAATGAAGGGCAGGTTGATACAGCACTTACGCTATCTTGTGGGCAGCGACTTCGTGTCAATTTATTTCGTCAACAAAAGGGTGTTTCAGCTGTATTAAGAATAATTGAAACACAAATTCCTTCTTTAGATAAACTTCGAGTACCCAAGTCGGTTTCAACACTTTTAGACAGCTATTCTCATGGGCTTATTTTGGTAACGGGGGCAACAGGAAGTGGGAAATCATCGACATTAGCGGCAATGATCAATCATTTAAACCAATATCAACGTCAGCATATTTTGACATTAGAAGATCCTATTGAGTTTATACATAGCAATAAGCAAAGCATTGTGCAGCAAAGGGAAATAGGGCGAGATGTTCAGCATACTGCAAATGCGATAAAGAGCGCTCTACGCCAAGATCCAGATGTCATTATGTTAGGCGAATTAAGAGATGCACAAAGTATTCAATTGGCATTAACAGCAGCAGAAACCGGACATTTGGTGCTGGCAACATTGCATACTCAAGGGGCAGCACAAACGCTTGAGCGCGTAACTAATGTGTTTACAGGCAATGAGCGACAATGGATTTCATCACAATTAGCGTGCAGTTTAAGGGCGATAATCTCACAAGAGTTAGTATCTTCAACCGAAGGTGGGCGTGTGGCGTTATTTGAAATAATGCAGGTCACGCAGGGTATTTCTCATCTTATTAGAGAAGGAAAATACCACCAAGTGACAACATTAATGCAGACAGGTAGTGAATACGGTATGCAAACCTTCATGTTAAGTCGGCAACAACGCCAACATGAAGGTTTAATTCAAGCTGAGTAATAACTTATAAGTAAAAATAGGCGACTATTACTAGTTGGAACCTATTTTTTAGAATTGTTGTTCAAACCAGCTTTCAAGAATAATAACGGCAGACGCTGCATCTACACTGCCTTTATCTAAGGAACGATAACCACCACGTTCAAAAAGATGAGCGCGAGCTTCTACGGTGCTAAGGCGTTCATCATGCAACGCAATTTGTACACCAAATCGGCCATGAAGGCGATTAGCAAATTTTTTAGCTTGAGTTGTGATTAACTGTTCGGTGCCATCCATATTAAGAGGTAAACCGACAACCACGAGATCAGGTTGCCACTCTTTTATGATTTTTTCGATTTGAGCCCAATCAGGAATACCATCTTTTGCTTTAAATGAGGCTAAAGGTCTTGCTGTTCCTGTAATTTCTTGACCGATAGCGGCACCAATGCTTTTTGTGCCAAAATCAAAGCCCATTACCGTTCTGTTTGACATTATGCGTGACCCGCTATCGGTGAAATGGTGTGGATATTAATCCCAATTAATTCAGCGGCTTTATGCCAACGTTCAGCAATAGGGGTATCAAAAATAATTTGAGGAGAAGCTTCAACTGTTAGCCAGCTATTTTCTAAAATTTCTTTCTCTAATTGGCCTTGTTCCCAACTAGAATAACCCAAAGAGACTAATGTTTTTTCTGGTTGTCTTGCTGTACCTAAGGTTTCTAATACATCTTTGGAAGTTGTGATCATCGTGCTATCACTAATTTTGATACTAGAACTAAAACCTGAAACCGGAGTGTGCAAGATAAAACCATGCTCTTCTGCAACAGGGCCTCCTGACATCACGGGTTTTTGTAAGCTAATTGCTCCATCTCTATCAGTTGAAAAAATTTCTAGTTGATCTAATACACCTTCCACAGAGATATCTTCGATAGGTTTATTAATAATTAAACCCATCGCACCGTTTTCATTATGTTCGCAAACATAGACGACCGAGCGTTCAAATAACGGATCGCTTAATGAAGGCATAGCAATAAGAAAATGGTTAAGTAAATTCATAATAGTCGTACTGTTCCCTGATCATTTTTATTAAAAAAACCTAGCCCTTTTATACATCGTATTTCTTAATGTATACCGCTTATTGATTAATATGTGGGGGCTAGGTTCATACTTTTAAACCCTTTAATCTCAGTGTCTAAAAGTTAGTTTTTCTTGTTTAAGCGGACTTCAATTGCATCCATTAGCATACCTGTAATAGAAACATCAGGATAAGCTGCTTCAATTTCACGCGCACATGTTGGACTTGTGACGTTAATTTCAGTCAAGCGATCGCCAATAACATCTAATCCAACAAAAATAAGGCCTTTTTGTTTAAGAATAGGTGCAACTTGACGCGCAATAGCCCAATCACTTTCTGTTAATGGACGAGCTTCGCCACGGCCACCGGCAGCTAAGTTGCCTCGCGTTTCACCTTTTGCAGGAATACGCGCTAAGCAGTAAGGAACAGGTTCGCCATCGACAACCAGAATGCGCTTATCACCATTGACAATTTCAGGTAGGAAATTTTGAGCCATACAGAAACGGTGACCATGTTCTGTCAATGTTTCAATAATAACACCTACGTTTGGATCGTCTTTTTTCAGGCGGAAGATTGATGCGCCACCCATACCATCTAGTGGTTTGAAAATGACATCACCGTGTTTTTCATGAAAAGCGCGTAAATGCTTAGCTTCACGAGTCACTAAGGTGTCTGGTGTTAATGTTGGAAACCATGCAGTAAAGAGTTTTTCATTACAGTCACGTAAGCTTTGTGGCTTATTAACTATCAGCGTTCCCATATCTTCAGCGCGTTCTAAAATATAGGTTGCGTAGATAAATTCGGTATCAAAAGGCGGATCTTTACGCATTAAGATGGTATCGAGTTCACCTAAAGCAATATCTTGCTCTTTGCCAAACTCAAACCATTTTTCTGGGTTTTCTTCTACACTGAGTAAACGAGTGTGAGCGCGTGCTTCACCTTGATGTAGGTAAAGGTCGTTCATCTCCATATAATGAATTTCCCAGCCACGACGTTGTGCTTCTAATAACATGGCAAAGCTGGTGTCTTTTTTGATTTTGATGGATGAAATTGGATCCATCACAATACCTAATTTAATCATTACTTCTCCTTTATCCCAGATCGCCGAACCGAACCTGCAAAGCGGTGATTGCGGTGAGCGCTGTTGTTTCAGTTCTTAATACACGAGGACCTAATAAAATATCAGTAAAATGGTGCTCTGCTGTCATGGCGATTTCTTCAGGGGAAAGTCCACCTTCAGGGCCAATCAATAAGCGCACTTTTTTAACAGGTAAGGGTAAGGTATTAATACTTTGGTTAGCCCTAGGATGTAAATTGAGTTTTAAACTACCATCATCTTGAGCACACCATTCTTCTAATGGCATCACAGGCATTAATTGTGGAATGCTATTTCTGCCACATTGCTCACATGCCGAGATAATAATTTTTTGCCATTGCTGATGTTTTTTCTCTAAACGACTAGGGTCAAGTTTAACACCACAGCGTTCTGAGATCAGTGGAGTGATCGTATTAACACCTAACTCAACTGATTTTTGAATAGTAAACTCCATTTTCTCACCTCGTGAAAGCACTTGTCCTAAATGGAGGTCGAGAGGGGATTCTTTATCATCAACAATGCCTTCATTGATTTGCACAGTGACTGACTTTTTTGTGCTTTCTATGATTTCAGCATCAAATACCTGATTTGAACCATCAAACAGTGCTAGTTTTTGCCCAGTAGACATTCTTAATACACGCCCAACATGATTAGATGCTTCTTCATCTAATGCTGTTTGAGTACCTGCTGTGAGTGGTTCTGGATGATAAATGCGAGGAATACGCATAACGTGAAACCCTTACGTAATAGATGGTTAACCGTGATAAATAAAATATGTGATATGCATCATACGCATGACATTATGGCATGCAAGTTATCACTTTGCTTTTGTTGCTATTATAGCGTGGATCTTATTGCGTGTTTTGTCGCAAAATTTCATGTTTTCATTGTCATTATAAAGAAAATTCTCGGTATTAAATGGATCTTCTTATACAGTCGTTTAACAAGGATAACGATGTATCAGGGAGTAGATATTTATGCCATTAAGCCGTTGTTGTTTTATAAAAACACCTTTGTTTTCTTTTTTGAGTGATTTTCTTGTTTTTATTAAGTTTTGTCTGCCTTTTTCATTATTATTTTTGTTACCTAAAACTCGATGTAAACAACTTACACTGAGTTACATTATCATTTGTTTATATTGGTTTTTTTCAATTAATTCATTTTCTTTATTGATAATACTTTCGGTATTAAGTTTTTATTTGTTGATGCTCTCTTTCTTTGATGCTGATTATTTTCTTCTGCCTAATACGTTGACTTATTGGCTAATATTTTTAGGGTTATTATGTAATTACTCA
The DNA here is from genome assembly GCF_009915995.1 of Proteus sp. G2618. Classification (NCBI taxonomy): domain Bacteria; kingdom Pseudomonadati; phylum Pseudomonadota; class Gammaproteobacteria; order Enterobacterales; family Morganellaceae; genus Proteus; species Proteus sp. G2618. The sequence goes on from NZ_JAABNI010000019.1 coordinate 53,562, forward strand.
GTATATGGATTAGTACCTTTCAATCATGCTTTTTATGGTTTTTTAGGTGGTGTTGGGCTTTTTTATGGCATCTATTTATGGGGATATTTTATCTGCCAAAAATGTGTTTTAGGTTTTGGTGATGTGAAATTATTTGGTGCTATTGGGGCATGGTGTGGGGTTGAGAAATTACCGTATATTCTTTTGCTTGGTTCTTTTCTAGGATTAAGTGTGTATTGTGCAGTATTAATCACAACAAAAGATCATATCAAAAAAGTAGCATTTGGCTCTTGCCTTTCATTTTCAACATTAATGGTATTAGGTTTCAACTTTTCATCTTACAATTATTTCAATTAATTGATTTTAAAGAAACTAAATCATTTTTTAGATATGTATAAAAAGAAAATAATAAGAATCGAAATAAAGAAGGCAGTGTGCGGAAATTAATCTGCACACTGAAAAGAAGATTATAGGTTTTCTTTTATAAATTGCTGCCAACGTTTTGTATCACCTAAATATTTTTCAACCGGTATCAGGTGGTAACCTTGGTTATCTTCAATAAATAAAGTTGGAAAACCGCGACCATTAACTTGAGACATTAATTGTTGTGTCTGGCTTAAATGTTGCTGAATTTGTGTTTCGCTAATTTCAGACAGTAAAGATGCAAACAGCTCAACATCAAAGCCAAGTTTTTTCACAATAAATAGCAGAGTGTCTCTGTCACTGATATTTAAGCCGTCAAGGTAATAGGCCTCTTGTAATGCTTTTAATAAATAAACATCTCGCTCTCCCATTTTTTCCGCAACAAGAACGGCTGAAATAGGTAGAAGTGAATTTAAAACCATTTCAGTGTTACCAAGAGTGTCATGATATGCGTGACTAAAAACTTGGCCCGATAATTGACTAATACGTTCATCAATGGGTGTAACATGCTCTTTCCATGATTGACCACCTGTGACTGCTCTTGCTGGTGTAAACAATCCACCACCATGTAACTTAATGGAATGTGGAAACGCATTGCTTACTGCTTCAATCAGGGGTGCAATGCCGTAGCACCAACCACAAAGAGGATCATAAACATAGTGCAATATTTTAGTACCTTGGGTATTACCTGTATTGCTTGCTACTGAGGCCACTGCATCTCTCCTTTTAGTACTTTTGCACTAAGTTCTAGGCTTGATTTATCTGCTAAATTCTGATGATTTTTTTCCATCGCTGCAATAAATTCATCTGAATTTTTCGTTTTTTCAAGATTTTTCTCAGCTTCAATTAGGTAATTCATTGTAAAGTCAACGGCTTGTAGATCATACGTTGCTTTTGGTAAATAGTGACCAGGAATAACGGTTTTTGGGGATAATGATTTTATTTGCTGTAATGCATTAACCCAATGTTGGCGCTCTTCCACGGTTTGAGTATCAGCCAACCAAACATGAATATTTTCAGAGACTAAAACACCACCCATTACTGCATTAAGTTTTGGAACATAAATATATGTTCTATCTTGAGATTGCCCATCTAAGCCTTTGACTGAAATGGTTTCACCTTCTAGAGAAAAACTATCACCTTTTAGTACTTCAGGAATGATGATTTTCTGAGGGGCATTTTCTTTAAGTACAGGCCCCCAGTAGGCAAGCTTTCCTGCTTGAGTTTCATTAATGGCTTTAATTGTGGGTGCCGTTGCAATTACTTTAGCATTTGGAAATGCATCAGTAATGACATCTAACCCAAAATAAAAGTCAGGATCAGAATGGCTGATATAGATATAAGTCAGGTTTTTTCCAGAGGCTTTTATTTTATCAACTAGCGCTTGTGCATCATTTTTTTGAAATTGTGCATCAATTAAAACGGCATCTTTATCGCCATAAATAATTTCGGAAGAAACAGGGAAAACGCTCGCCTCTCCTGGGTTATAAATATCTAATGTTAAATCAGTTGCTAACGCTGATGTTGCGAAGAATGCGGTAGTTGCAAGTGTTAAAGGAAGTAATTTTTTCATCTTTTGTTTTCTCCATAAGGTTGTTGCTGACTATAATATGTTGCATAAAACAAGAGAAAAACCCTATTTTAGGCAATTAATTGTTGCGTAAATCGAGCAAATAAAATGGATAAAATAAAAGCATCAGAAGTGTTTGTAACCATTGTGAAGCAGGGAAGTATGATAAAAGCTGCTGATTATCTAGGTATGTCTAGAGCCATGGTGACGCGCTATTTAAATGAGATGGAAGAGTGGGCAGGAGTGCGTTTATTGCATAGAACGACACGCAAACAAAGCCTAACATCAGTAGGTGAAATGGTATACGAACAGAGTTTACAGTTATTAGAAATGGCTGAACGTATACCCGCTAATATTCCGAAAGAACGTCATCAAATCAGTGGGCTTGTTCGTATTACCAGTTCACAATCATTAGCAAATAGTATTTTGTCAGTGGCAATATGTGAGTTTATGCAGCGTTATCCTTTAATTGCGGTTGATTTACAAATCACTAATCAAACCGTGAATTTGGTGGAAGAACGTATTGATATCGCGTTGCGTATTACGAATAACCTTGAGCCTAACTTAATCGCACGCTCGCTTGCGACATGTCTTTCTGTGGTGTGTGCCCATAAAGATTACTTAGCAAAAAAAGGTATACCTCAAAACCCAGATGAACTTACTCAGCATCAATGTTTAACTTACCGATTTTTTGGTCGTAGTTTGTGGGAATTTAATTTAGGTGATGAACGTTATTCAGTACCTGTTGGGGGGAATTTAAGCGCAAATGAATCGGTTGTTTTATTGCAAGCTACGCTAAAAGGAGCTGGTATATCGCTACAACCTTATTATTCAGCCAAACCTTATATTGAAAGTGGTGAGCTAGAACAAGTTTTGTCTGACTATCAAGCTCAGCCGATGGGAATTTATGCGGTTCTAGCGAGCCGACAAAATATGCCTGCTGCCGTTAGAGTATTGCTGGATTTCTTAGTAGAGTGGTTTTCATCATCACCTTATTGGCTTGCTTTATCGGGTAAAAGCTTGGGTTAGTCGTTTAGGGTAATCTGATAATGTCTCTTTCATTACATCAATAAAATAGGCAACAAGTTGTGATGAAGGACGATGTGATGGGGTAATTAAGCTGATGGTAAAAGGGATAGTAAAGCTTAAAGGACGAAGGCAAATAGATTTATCTAAGTAATCAAGTGCGGTAATAGGGTTAACAATTGAAATACCGATATTTTCACTCACCATTGCACAAATAGAGGCGGCACTTTGTGTTTCCATAACTAATTGTCGTGCAGTTCCATTTTTAATAAATACAGTATCAATTAATTGTCGGTAACTATCATTGGCTGACAGGCTAATAAAACGTTCATTTTGAAAATCAACAGGGTGTAATAATGTTTTTTTACACAATGGATGTGATTTGGGTAAAACTGCGACTTCATTGAGTGTAAGCACGGTTTCTTGTTGAGTTCCAGCTGGTGTTTGTGTGTGTTCTACCAATCCTAAATCGTAATGTTGTGCGGATAACCACTCTTCTAATAAAGGGGATTCTTGAGGAACAATAGTTAAATTGACATCAGGATATTTATCTAGAAATTGTCGGCAAATTGAAGGTAATAATGATTGAGCAAATGCGGGCAGGCAGGTGATGTTCAATTCTGCTTGGTTAAAATGGCGAATATTTTCAGCTGCGTTAATTATTCTATCTAAACCATAATAAGAACGTTGTACTTCCTCAAAAAAGCGCAATCCTTCGGTTGTGGGCTGTAAACGGCCTTTTATTCTATCAAATAATTTAAATGCTAATAGATGTTCAAGACGAGATAATTCTCTGCTGACAGTGGGTTGTGACGTCTTCAGTAGCTCTGCGGCTTCAGTAAGGTTCTGCGTAGTCATCACCGCATGAAAAATTTCAATGTGTCGCCAATTAAAAGGAGCTTTCATCTTATATTCCTATATCATAGATGAATAGAGTGTAGCTTATTTGATATTTTTATTCCCTTATAAGTTCATAAATAATGATTCTATTCACCTGTGACTTTTATGAGTAGATAACATGACAACATCAATAACTATGGCTCAATACCAATTAGCACAAACTTATGGAACGCCATTATGGATTTATCAAGGCGATACTATTTCTCAGCGTATTGCTCAGCTTAAATCTTTTGATGTAGTTCGGTTTGCTCAAAAAGCATGTTCCAATATTCATATTTTACGTTTAATGAAAGCACAGGGTGTTAAAGTTGACTCTGTTTCGTTGGGGGAAATTGAGCGCGCTTTAGTTGCCGGTTATCAAGGTGGTAGAGAAAAAAGTGAGATTGTCTTTACGGCTGATTTACTTGATGAAAGAACAATTGAACGTGTTGTTGAGTTAGATATTCCTGTTAATGCAGGCTCTATTGATATGCTTCGTCAATTGGGTGAGCGCAATCAAGGTCATGCTGTTTGGATAAGAATTAACCCCGGATTTGGTCATGGACATAGCCAAAAAACCAATACAGGTGGTGAAAACAGTAAGCATGGTATTTGGTATGACGATGTGCCAGAAGCGTTAGCTGTGATCCAGCAATACAATCTAACTCTAGTTGGTTTTCATATGCATATTGGCTCGGGTGTTGACTATCAACATCTTGCTAGTGTCTGCGATGCAATGGTAGAGCAAGTGCTTACCTCTCAAGTTGATATTCAAGCTATTTCAGCAGGAGGTGGATTATCAACGCCTTATCAAGAAGGTGATGCAATAGTCGATTTGGATCACTATTTTTCTTTATGGGATAAAGCACGCCAGCGTATTGCACAACACTTAGGGCATTCTGTTGAGTTAGAGATTGAGCCAGGACGTTTTTTAGTGGCTGAATCTGGTGTATTGATTTCACAAGTGAGAGCTGTTAAATCAATGGGAAGCCGTCACTATGTGCTGGTGGATGCTGGATTTAGTGATTTAATGCGTCCTGCAATGTATGGCAGTTATCATTATATTTCAGTTTTAGATAGACATGGTCAAATAAAACCAATGACTGAATTACAAGAGACGATCGTGGCAGGCCCGCTGTGTGAATCGGGTGATGTTTTTACTCAGCAAGAGGGAGGCACTGTTGTTCCTCGTTTATTGCCCCAAGCGCAGGTAGGCGATTATTTAGTGATCCATGATACAGGGGCGTATGGTGCGTCAATGTCATCGAATTATAATAGCCGACCACTTATTCCTGAAGTGTTGATAACAGGCGGTGTTTCTCAATTAATTCGTCGTCGCCAAACAATAGAAGAGTTATTAGCATTGGAGTTAGATCTTTAATTAATTTTTGGGATTTTAATAATTCGCTCTTAATAAAAAACACCTCATCACTAAAAGTGATGAGGTGTTTTTGTTTTATAAAGGGAAATATTTCCTTTTATCTCGATTGTTAGGCTGCTTTGTCTGTTTTGACTTTGTCAGCTTTCGGCTTTTTTGCAGGCACCGCCAATGCATCAAAGTCAAACTCATCAACATTGATACTCCGTAAGCGACTCTGTTCTGCTTTACGTAAGATATCGGCTTCTTCTTGAGTTACTCGTTTATCAGCCAGTGCTTTGTCCGCTAATTTATCTAATTGAGTAAAGTTAAACTTCTTCTCATAGAGGCGACAAATACGGTCGAAAATAGGTTCAGCCGCTAAAATATCCAGTAGTGCTTCTTCCATTAAACCATGTGGATTATGCTCGCTCGGTGTTAAGTATTGACCTCTACCAATGCGATCACGGGTTTCAGAAGGTTGTTGGATAAGTTGTGCCACTTTGCTATCTAATTTATCTGATGGTAATTTTTGAGCTTTACCCAGCGGGAAAATAATTGCTCGCATAGTACCTGCAACAACACGGCTTGGGAAATTGCGTAGTAGTTCATCAATTGCATTTTCAGCTTGGTATAAACACTCTTTTACGCTCCAATGTACGAGAGGTAAATCTGCGGTATGGCGACCTTCATCTTCATAACGCTTAAGCGCAGCAGAAGCGAGGAAGATGTGACTTAATATGTCACCTAAGCGTGCTGAAATACGCTCACGACGTTTTAAGCTTCCGCCTAAAACACCCATTGAAACATCAGACAACAGCGCCATATTGGCACTCAAGCGGTTAATTTGTTGATAATAACGACGAGTTTCATCATTAGTTGGCGAATTACTTAATCGACCATTTGTGATACCCAACCACAGACTGCGTAAGGTATTACTTGCTACGTGACCGATATGACCAAATAAAGCACGGTCAAAATCGTGTAGGTTGTTATCTCGTGCTGCTGCAATTTCATCTAATACATAAGGATGGCAACGGATAGCACCTTGACCATAAATGATCATGCTACGAGTTAAAATATTGGCACCTTCAACCGTGATGGCAATTGGAGAACCTTGGTAAGAACGTGCGACAAAGTTTGATGGCCCAAGACTGATCCCTTTACCACCAACGATATCCATTGCATCAATAACGCCCCGCTGTGCTCGATGAGTACAATGATATTTTACGATAGCGGATAATACGGCAGGTTTTTCACCTAGCATAATACCCGTAGTAATTAAGGTTGCCGCAGAATCTAAAAGATAGGCGTTACCAGCCAGACGAGCTAACGGCTCTTCAATACCTTCCATTTTACCAATTGGAATTTTGAACTGACGACGGACACGAGAATAAGCGCCTGTTGCCATAGCCACACTTTTTAAACCGCCGGTAGAGTTTGAAGGTAGAGTGATCCCTCGACCAACAGAGAGACATTCCACCAGCATTCTCCAGCCTTGTCCTGCCATTTTTGGTCCGCCAATGATGTAATCGATAGGAACAAAAACATCTTTACCACGAGTCGGTCCATTCATAAATGGCACGTTCAGTGGGAAATGACGATGACCGATTTCAACACCTTTGACATCAGTTGGAATTAACGCACAGGTAATGCCCGGGTTTTCGTCATCACTTAATAGATGGTCAGGATCGCGTAATTTAAATGCTAATCCTAATACGGTTGCGATAGGGGCAAGAGTGATATAGCGTTTATTCCATGTTAAACGAAGACCAAGTACTTGCTCGCCTTGCCATTCCCCCATACAGACTACGCCACTGTCAGGAATAGCACCTGCATCGGAGCCCGCTTCTGGGCTTGTTAATGCGAAACAAGGAATTTCATCTCCTTTGGCTAAACCAGGTAAATAGCGCTTTTTCTGTTCATCAGTACCATAGTGTTGCAGTAGTTCGCCGGGGCCTAAAGAGTTAGGTACACCCACGGTGATGGCTAAAATACCAGATACTCCCGACAGTTTTTGCAATACGCGTGATTGAGCGTAGGCTGAAAACTCTAACCCGCCGTACTCTTTTTTAATAATCATCGCAAAGAAGCGATTGTCTTTAAGGTATTGCCAGATTTCAGGAGGTAGATCAGCTAATTCATGAGTGATCTCAAAGTCATTTGTCATACGGCAAACTTCTTCGACAGGTCCATCAAGGAAAGCTTGCTCTTCAGCTGTTAACTGTGGCTTAGGGTAATTATGAAGTTGTTTCCAATCGGGAGCACCACGGAAAAGCTCGCCTTCCCACCATGTTGTACCTGCATCAATGGCTTCTTGTTCTGTTTTAGACATAGAGGGCATGACTTTTTGAAATGCTTTAAGTGCAGGTACTGAGATATAGGCTCTACGAATAGAAGGAATAGTAAAGGGTAATAAAACCAATGCAATGGGGAGAAGTAACCAGTAACTCCAAATATTGGCGATACCCATTACTAATGTATAAGCAATAAGTGCAAGGCTACTTACCGCAATACCGAATTTGCGATAGCTAAGCACGCCAATAAGAATAATAAAAAGTACGATACTGAGTAGTGTCATAATAAACTCCTGTATTTAGCAAGAGATCAGAGGTCAGACCTGTTGTTTGTTATTTAGATCTAATCCAGTCACTAACTTTTATCAATATATTTACATTCTAATTACAATATAGCTCACAAATTATTCGTAAATGAGAGAAGTTAGCATTTGTCGATAATAGGTATCTTCTTTCATGACATTTAATCCGTTACACTGAGAAACAGAAAATTTCGATTACCCTTTCTGGAGTAAAAATCCTATGTACCAAGATCTTATCCGTGGTGAATTAACAGAAGCAGCAGATACACTCTCTCGCTTTCTTCAAGATGATGCAAATATTGAAGCTATCCAAAAAGCTGCAGTGTTATTAGCAGATTCTTTTAAAGCAGGCGGTAAAGTATTATCTTGCGGTAATGGCGGTTCTCATTGTGATGCAATGCATTTTGCAGAAGAACTCACTGGGCGCTATCGTGAGAATCGCCCTGGTTATCCTGCCATTGCTATTTCAGATGTAAGCCATATCTCATGTGTGAGTAATGATTTTGGCTATGAATATATCTTCTCTCGTTATGTCGAAGCTGTGGGTAAAGAAGGTGACGTTCTGCTGGGTATTTCAACCTCAGGCAATTCAGGCAATATCATCAAAGCAATTAGTGCTGCACGTGAGAAAGGCATGAAAGTCATTACATTAACGGGCAAAGATGGCGGAAAAATGGATGGTACAGCAGATATTGAAATCCGTGTACCTCATTTCGGTTACGCTGATCGTATTCAAGAAATTCATATCAAAGTTATCCATATTCTGATCCAATTAATTGAAAAAGAAATGGAAAAATAATTTGTTGATATTGCTATAAGTTAGCGATAAACATCGGCAAGAAGGAGTGAGCGATGTGTGAGTTGTTAGGCATGAGTGCAAATGTACCGACAGATATTAATTTCAGTCTAAGTGGGCTAATTCCAAGAGGTGGTAAGACAGGGCCTCATAAAGATGGTTGGGGAATTACTTTCTACGAAGGATTGGGATGTCGTACATTTAAAGATCCTCAAGCCAGCGCAATATCGCCAGTCGCTCGCTTTGTTCAAGAGTACCCAATTAAATCAGAGGCTGTAATTGCTCATATTCGTCAAGCGAATCGAGGTAATGTCTCTTTAGAAAACACCCATCCTTTTACCCGTGAGTTATGGGGAAAAAACTGGACTTATGCGCATAATGGTCAACTAAAAGGCTATCAATCTCTTGAAACAGGACGTTTTCGGGCGATAGGGCAGACGGATAGTGAGAAAGCTTTTTGCTGGATCTTAAATCAACTTGAAAACCGTTATAAACGAACTCCTGTGAATTGGCCTGCTGTATTTCGTTTTATCGCTATTTTAGCCTCTCAATTAAAGCAAAAAGGGGTCTTTAATATGCTGTTGTCAGATGGTCGATTTGTCATGGCATATTGTTCAACTAACTTACACTGGATCACGCGTAAGGCGCCTTTCGGCAAAGCAAAATTGCTTGATCAAGATGTAGAAATTGATTTCCAGCAACATACCCAATCAAATGATGTGGTTTCTGTTATTTCAACATTACCATTGACTGGAAATGAATCTTGGCAACGTATTCCTGCTGGCGAGTTTGTCTTATTTGATCGTGGTGTGCGTATTCTGTAACCATTTGCTGTCACTATTTTTCGATAAGTTAAGGACAGAATTTACACTATTAGATGAAGTCAAAGTGCTATTAACGTAATAACGCCCATCCTGAACAGTAACAGATGGGATTTTTTTGCGTTCTTCAACATATTGGTAGGCAGGCATAAGCTGTTGCCAGAAATCCATATCTTTTGAATACTGGTGTTTTTTCATATTTTCAGCGGTCATCTTAAATGGAAAAATATGAATATTAATCGTAGATTGACCTCCTTGTAGCGCCAATTCAGCATACTGATAAATTTCGTCCATTACCGAATCTGTCATTGCATAGCAACCCACCGATTTGCATGCCCCATGGATCATTAAAAAGTCGCCTGTATACCCTTTTGATTTATCATATTGATTAGGAAATCCTAGGTTAATAGCTCGGTAAAATCGACTGTTCGGATTTAATTGCGAGAAATTGATCTGATAAAAACCTTCAGGGCTTTTTAAATCACCTTGAAACTTTTTAGGTCCAAGACCTCCAGAATAGCTACAAATAGGGTAAGTACGTACTTTTTCTAATTGCCCATCTAATTTTTCCGTATAAAGTTCAAGTAAGCTTTCTTCTTTGAAAATTTGAATATAGATAGGTTGTCCTGTACTTTTTTTAACAGGTTTCATTAGGAAATTTGAACTATTTTCAGCGTTAACTAATAAAGAAATTAACATTAATGTTAAAAAACTGATTAGTTGTTTTGCGTGATTGGTCATAGTTTTATCAGAAAAATAGCTTAAAATTTGTTGATAAAGTAGATCGTAGATTGCTATGAAGCAATAAATTTGTAAATTAAAATCTGATATAGTTTCTTTTCTTTTACAAAATATTCCGTATGAAATTTAATCGCTAGTCGAAAAAAATGATATTTTAATTCGGTTTATACGAGTTATTAACGTTTCAGTCAAAATAATATTCCCATTTGCTTGAGCTAAATCACTCGAATAGTCAGACAGGTTTAGGCTGAGATGATAAAATTCAGTTCGGCAGAATAAGAGAAAATAGTAACAATTATCGGAGATAAATAACTTAGGGTTCAAAAACACCTTAAGATGTTTTTATTACAGAGTCGCTACATTTTCGGGGTGAATTTGTAGCTTAGGGTTTAACTGATAAACTTGTGCAAATCTTATGATTAAAATTAAAAAAGGACTCGACCTCCCAATTGCAGGAGCGCCTGCCCAAGTGATAGAAGACGGACCCGCGATTCGACGCATAGCATTGCTAGGTGAAGAATATGTCGGTATGCGTCCTTCTATGATGGTTTCGGAAGGTGAGCATGTAAAGAAAGGGCAAATTCTTTTTGAAGATAAAAAGAATGCCGGTGTTGTTTTCACCAGCCCAGCTTGTGGTAAAGTCGTTGCAATTAACCGCGGCGAACGTCGTGTGTTCCAATCTATCGTTATCGAAATTGATGGTGACGAAGAAATTACCTTTAACCGTTATGATAGCTCAACGCTCTCAGATCTGACCCGCGAACAAGTTGAAACTAACCTTGTTAATTCGGGAATGTGGACTGCGCTAAGGACTCGTCCTTATAGCCGGACTCCACATTTAGGCACAACACCTGTTGCCATTTTTGTCTCTGCAATGGATACAAATCCACTTGCAGCAGATCCTATAGTTATTATTGAGCAAAATGAGAAGGCATTTAATGATGGTCTTGTTGTTTTAACTCGTTTAACCGAAGGTAAAGTCTATGTTTGTCATGGTGAAAAATCACCGACAAAATTAAATGACGGACAGATTAGCTATAACCAATTTGCAGGTCCACACCCAGCAGGATTAGTTGGTACACATATCCATTTCTTAGAACCTGTTAGTGCTAAGAAAGTGGTTTGGCATTTAAATTATCAAGATGTCATTGCTATTGGTTATTTGTTTACAACAGGTTCTTTATATACAGAGCGTGTTGTTGCATTAGCAGGCCCTCAAGTAAAAGCACCTCGTTTAGTGCGTACTTGTTTAGGGGCTGATCTCTATGAGTTAACTAAAGATCAATTAGTTGACGGTGAAAACCGCATTATTTCTGGCTCTGTATTATGGGGATGGAAATCTGATGAGGCTCATCACTATTTAGGTCGTTTCCATAACCAAGTTTCTGTATTACGTGAAGGCCGTGATAAAGAGTTATTTGGTTGGGGTATGCCGGGTAGCGATAAATTTTCGATCACTCGTACCACTATCGGTCACTTCTTAAAAAATAAACGCTTTGCATTTACAACCACAATGAATGGTGGTGAACGTTCAATGGTACCAATTGGTAACTATGAGCGTGTGATGCCGTTAGACATTATGGCAACGCATTTATTACGTGATTTAGTTGTAGGTGATACTGACAGTTCTCAAGCATTAGGTTGTTTGGAATTGGATGAAGAAGATTTGGGATTATGTACTTATGTTTGCCCAAGCAAATATGAGTATGGCCCAGCACTGCGCCAAGTATTGACCAAAATTGAGCAGGAAGGGTAACTCATGGGTTTGAAAAATTTATTTGAAAAAGTAGAGCACCATTTTGAGCCCGGTGGCAAATTAGCAAAATGGTACGTACTTTATGAGGCAGTGACCACGGTATTTTATACGCCAGGTACTGTCACTCGTAATGGTGGTCATGTTCGTGACACCATTGACCTAAAACGCATGATGATTTTAGTTTGGTTATCCGTTTTCCCAGCAATGTTTTGGGGAATGTATAACGTTGGTCATCAAGCGATCCCTGCACTTAATCAGTTATATAGTGGTGCTGAATTACAGCAAATCATTGCTTCAGATTGGCACTATCGCCTTGCTGAATACCTCGGCGCATCATTAACAACAGATGCGGGTTGGGCAAGTAAGATGCTACTTGGTGCAACTTACTTCCTACCTATTTATCTAGTTGTTTTTGCGGTTGGCGGATTTTGGGAAGTTCTTTTTGCCTTTATTCGTGGCCATGAAATTAACGAAGGATTCTTTGTTACATCAATCTTATTTGCCTTAATAGTACCGCCTACATTACCACTTTGGCAGGCTGCATTAGGTATTACGTTTGGTGTTGTTATCGCGAAAGAAATCTTTGGTGGGACAGGGCGTAACTTCTTAAACCCAGCATTAGCTGGTCGTGCATTTCTGTTCTTTGCTTATCCTGCTCAAATTTCAGGTGATTTGGTTTGGACTGCAGCTGACGGCTTCTCTGGTGCGACACCATTATCACAATGGTCTGTATCGGGTGAAAGTGCATTAGTAAATACCGTCACTCAACAGCCTATCTCTTGGATGGATGCTTTCCTTGGATATATTCCAGGGTCGATCGGTGAAGTATCAACACTGATGATTTTAATCGGTGGTGCAGTCATTCTTTTTGCTCGTATTGCTTCATGGCGTATTGTTGCTGGGGTAATGGTAGGCATGATTGCAATGTCATACCTGTTTAATTTCATCGGCTCAGATACCAATCCTCTCTTCTCAATGCCTTGGCACTGGCACTTAGTATTAGGTGGTTTTGCTTTCGGTATGATGTTTATGGCAACAGATCCAGTATCCGCATCGTTTACTGATAAAGGTAAATGGGCTTACGGTATTTTGATTGGCGTAATGGCTGTGCTTATTCGTGTCGTCAATCCGGCTTACCCTGAAGGTATGATGCTGGCAATCTTATTCGCAAACTTATTTGCACCACTGTTCGATTATGTGGTTGTTCAGGCGAATATTAAGCGGAGAAAAGCTCGTGGCTAAAGAGAAAAACAAAGATAGCGTCGCAAGAACGTTCCTCGTTGTATTTATTCTATGTCTTGTGTGTTCTGTGGTAGTAGCAGGAGCGGCTGTTGGGCTGAAGTCTAAACAAGAAGAACAAAAACTTCTTGATAAACAACGTAATATTCTTGATGTTGCGGGGCTACTCGTACCTAAAATGAGTGCGACAGATGTATTGAAAGTGTATGACACGCGTATTAAAGCAAAAATTGTTAATTTTCAGACAGGTGAACTGACTGATAGTAAAGGCAATTTTGATTTAAACACAGAGTTACGCAGTGATGAGACGTCAATCGCTTTATCCCCAGAGGAAGATATTGCTAAAATTCGCCGTCGTGCTAACACAGCAGAGGTTTATTTTGTACTCGATGAACAAGGTAAAACGACGGAAGTTGTATTACCTGTTTATGGCTCTGGTTTATGGTCTGTAATGTATGCTTTTGTCGCCGTAGATATTGATGGAGTCACTTCAAAAGGTATTACCTATTATTCTCATGGTGAAACGCCGGGACTCGGTGGTGAAGTCGATAATCCACAATGGAAAGCACAATGGAAAGGTAAGCACTTAATCAATGAGCAAGGTGTGCCAGCCATAAAAATAGTACGTGGTGGTGCATCTGGCAGCCCTTATGGTATTGATGGACTTTCAGGTGCGACACTGACTTCGAATGGTATCCAGCATATGTTCGATTTCTGGTTAGGTGAAAAAGGTTTCGGCCCATTCCTGAAAAAAGTTCGTGAAGGAGAAATCAATGGCTGATACAAAAGAAATTAAACGAGTTTTACTTGGACCATTGTTAGATAACAACCCAATTGCCTTACAGGTATTAGGTGTGTGTTCTGCATTGGCGGTGACAACAAAACTTGAAACTGCATTAGTGATGACAATTGCTGTAACGCTGGTTACTGCGTTCTCAAACTTTTTTATTTCACTCATTCGCAATTACATACCAAGTAGTGTTCGTATTATTGTTCAAATGGCGATTATTGCTTCATTAGTTATCGTTGTTGACCAAATACTGCAAGCTTATGCATATGAAATCTCTAAACAACTTTCTGTTTTCGTCGGTCTTATCATTACTAACTGTATTGTAATGGGACGTGCTGAAGCGTATGCGATGAAATCACCGCCTATTGAAAGCTTTATGGATGGTATTGGTAATGGTTTAGGGTATGGCGTTATCTTGATCCTTGTCGGATTTTTACGTGAGCTTTTCGGATCTGGTAAATTATTTGGTATTACCGTCATGGAATCTATCCAAAATGGTGGCTGGTATCAGCCAAATGGTTTATTCCTGTTAGCACCAAGCGCATTCTTTATTATTGGCTTGCTAATTTGGGGATTACGTACATTAAAACCTGCTCAGGTTGAAGAGGACTAATCGCCATGGAACATTATATAAGCCTGTTTGTTCGTGCTGTTTTTATTGAGAATATGGCGCTCGCATTCTTCTTAGGGATGTGTACATTTCTCGCCGTTTCTAAAAACGTAAAAACAGCTTTTGGATTAGGTATCGCTGTTACCGTTGTTCTTGGTCTTTCTGTACCGTTGAATAACTTAGTTTACAACTATGTGTTACGTGATAATGCATTGATGGAAGGAGTTGATTTAAGTTTCTTAAACTTTATCACTTTCATTGGTGTGATCGCAGCACTGGTACAAATCCTTGAGATGATTTTAGACCGTTATTTCCCTGCACTTTATAATGCATTAGGGATCTTCTTGCCTCTTATTACCGTTAACTGCGCCATCTTCGGTGGTGTGTCATTTATGGCACAACGTGACTATAACTTTAGTGAGTCTATTGTTTATGGTTTTGGCTCTGGAGTTGGTTGGATGTTAGCCATCGTATTACTGGCTTCTATCCGTGAGAAAATGAAGTACGCGGATGTACCGGCAGGTATGAAAGGATTAGGCGTTACTTTTGTCACCACAGGGTTGATGGCATTAGGTTTCATGTCCTTCTCTGGTGTTCAGCTATAAAGGGTGAGAAGAACTCATGGATATAATTATTCTAGGTGTCGTGATGTTTACCCTGATTGTATTGGTGTTAACAGCATTGATTTTGTTCGCAAAATCAAAACTGGTCAATACAGGGGATATTTCAGTTGAGGTCAATGGAGACCCAGAAAAAAGTTTTGATGCACCAGCGGGTGATAAATTACTTAACGTATTATCAAACGAAGGTATTTTTATTTCATCTGCTTGCGGTGGTGGTGGCTCTTGTGGCCAGTGCCGCGTTAAAGTGCTTGAAGGTGGCGGTGATATTTTACCAACAGAACTTTCACATATTAACAAGCGTGAAGCTAAAGAAGGTTGTCGTTTAGCCTGTCAGGTAAACGTAAAAAATAATCTGAAATTAGAATTACCTGAAGAAATTTTCGGTGTTAAGAAATGGGAATGTGAAGTTATCTCAAACGATAACAAAGCAACTTTCATTAAAGAATTAGTGTTAAAAATTCCTGAAGGTGAAGTTGTACCTTTCCGTGCTGGTGGATTTATTCAAATTGAATGTCCTCCTCATACGGTACGTTATGAAGATTTTGATGTACCTGAGGAGTATCGTGAAGATTGGGATAAATTTAATTTGTTCCGTTATGTTTCTGAGGTTAAAGAAACCACTGTACGTGCTTATTCAATGGCGAACTATCCTGAAGAGCATGGCATCATCATGTTAAACGTGCGTATTGCAACACCTCCGCCACGAAATCCTGATGTGCCACCAGGTATTATGTCATCGTATATTTGGTCACTAAAACCAGGTGATAAAGTGACAATTTCAGGCCCATTTGGTGAATTCTTCGCCAAAGAAACTGATGCTGAGATGATCTTTATTGGTGGTGGTGCGGGTATGGCGCCAATGCGTTCACATATCTTTGACCAATTAAAACGCTTACATTCTAAACGTAAAATCAGCTTTTGGTATGGTGCACGTTCTGTTCGTGAAATGTTCTACACTGAAGATTTCGATATGCTTGCAAAAGAAAACGAAAACTTCACATGGAATGTCGCACTTTCAGATGCATTGCCTGAAGATAATTGGACTGGCTATACTGGATTTATTCACAACGTGTTGTTTGAGAATTACCTCAAAAATCATCCTGCACCAGAAGATTGTGAATTCTATATGTGTGGACCGCCAGTGATGAATGCAGCAGTTATTAAAATGCTCAAAGATTTAGGCGTTGAAGATGAAAACATTATGCTGGATGACTTTGGAGGTTGATCCTAACTTCCGATAAAGCATAAATGAATGAAATGACAAGCGCCCACTTATGTGGGCGCTCATGATCAGAAGAGAGAGTTATGTTAAAAAGAAAGATGATAAATTGGATAGTGATGCTGTCTGCATTAGTCCTATTATCTGCATGCGGTGAAAAACAGCAGGTATTAGAAGGCGAAACCATGGGAACTTATTACTCGATTAAATATGTTCCTGATAGTAATTCACCTCCACAAAACGTCTTACAAACAGAAATTGATCGTATTCTTGAAGAAGTGAACGATCAAATGTCAACATACCGCCCTCATTCTGAACTCAGTCGTTTCAATCAAAGCCGTGAAATTAATACCCCATTTCCTGTTTCACCTGCGACAGCCAAAGTGGTAAGTGAAGCTATTCGCATTAATAAAATGACTGATGGTGCTTTAGATGTGACAGTGGGGCCGTTAGTTAATTTATGGGGATTTGGCCCAGAAGGCCGATTTACGCATCAACCTTCTGAAGATGAATTAGAAAAACGTAAAAAGTGGATTGGTATTGATTACCTAGCTGTTGAAGGTAATACGTTAATTAAGAAGATCCCTGAGCTTTATGTCGATCTTTCTTCAATTGCCAAAGGCTATGGTGTTGATGCTGTAGCTGAATATTTAATTTCACAGAATATCACTAACTATATGGTTGATATTGGTGGTGAAGTAAGAACCCAAGGCGTGAATGGCAATGATAAGCTTTGGCGTATAGCGATTGAAAAACCGGCAAATGACGGCACAAAACAGAGTGTTCAGTTAATTATTGAACCGGGTGATAATTCAATTGCCACGTCTGGTGATTATCGTAACTATTTTGAAGAAAATGGTGTCCGTTTTTCTCATACTATTGACCCAACCACTGGTCACCCTATTAAACATAACCTTGTTTCTATCACTGTTATTGTGCCAACTTGCATGAGTGCTGATGGTCTTTCAACAGGATTGAATGTTTTAGGGCCTGAAAAAGGGTTAGCAGTAGCAAACGAGCTAAATATTCCTGTCTTTATGATAGTGAAAACTGAAAATGGGTTTGAAGAGCGTTATAGTAAAGCGTTCGCCCCATTCTTGAAAAAATAGAATTTAAGGAGAGAAGGTTATGTTAAAAATATTTCTTTTTGCCTTCATCTTATTCTTAATTGCCTTCTTTGGAATGGCGTTAGGATATATTGTAAAGCGTAAGAGCCTTCAAGGTAGTTGTGGTGGTTTAGGAGCTATGGGGATAGAAAAAGAGTGCGATTGCCCTGAGCCATGTGATGCACGTAAAAAACGTATGGCGAAAGAGTCCGCACGAGAAGAGCTACTAAAAAAGAATCGAATTCTTTAACAATAAGAAATATTCTTCAATAAAAAAAGAGTGATGGATTTTAGTTGCCATCACTCTTTTTTATTTCATTCTAAAAAAATTTAATAGAACTAAAGTAAGATCATAAAAAGCAAAACTTTTTGTCAAAGGATTACTTCCATGGATAAGGGTTTTGTCCCTCCCACTCTAAAACTTCTTTTTGGGCTTCTTCGTAGGAATAGTCATAATGCTCTTGAAGTTTACCAATCAATTGCTCTCGAGTGCCTTCGATAACATCAAGTTCATCATGGGTGATTTTTCCCCATTTTTCTTTTACTTTTCCTTTGAATAAATTCCAATCACCCGAAATTTTATTGTTTAACATTTTATTCCTCCTTACTTATTTCCATCAGATAACATGATTAAGTGTAGAAGAGAATGAAGTGAAGATAAAAATGAATGCCTAAATCGACTTATTTACTCTTTTCTAAATGCTTTCATATTTGCGGGTGAATCGACCATAACTGCATCAGCACCTAATTCAGTAGCCTGAATATAGTCTTTCTCTGTGTTGATCCCAAAAAGAACAATATGAGCATTGCCACCAGCACGAAAACAAGACATTGCATCTTTATCCCAACTCAGAACTGAAGCGGAACGCGCTTCACCTAATGTGTACTTCTCAACAACTTCGACTTTTCGGTGAAGCTCTAGCCCATACCAACGAGTAATCTCTAAATTTTCAGGTAACAGGCAAACATGGCTCATAGTGATATTGGCTAGAATATCACGAGTGATATCACGGCTTTCAAAACGTTGCACATTAGTCGGCAAAGCATCAAGAAATGCCGCGTTTGTAGAATAAACGCGAGTTCTATCCAGTGCGTTATGATTACGAAGTACAGTTACTAATGCTTCACCTTGAGTTGCAGGATCAGCATCTGGTGATTTTAAATCAAGATAAAACTGTGTTGTGGGGAATTGAGTTAAGATTTCATCTAATGTCGGAATGGTGACACCTTTATTTCGATAAGGAAATTGCTGGGCTTCGCCAAATTTATAGCCGGCATCCCATTGCTTCAGTTGCTGTGCAGTAAATTCAGAAACACTGCCTTGCCCATTCGTTAAGCTTTTTAAATCACTAGGGCGATAAAGGACAGGAATATTATCTTTTGATAATTGAATAGTGATCCAAATTGCATCAGCTTGATTAGAGAGCGCTGTTTTTATAGCAATTTCAGTATTTTCAGGAGCATCAGCTGTGCCACCACGATGTGCGATAATTTTAGGAGATGCCATAAGGGTTACAGAATAAAAAAAGAGAGAAACAGCGATAAATAATTTAATCATGAAAAATTATTTCCTTGTTTTATATATAGTTACAAAACAATATTTAAAATTAATGTAATTAATCAACGAGCAAAAACAATCTATCATCACTTTGTGACAATTCTATAAATAAACAGACTAATTCAGATTTTTATGAGAAATACACCTCAATAGAGGGAGATAAGAGCGAATAAAAATTGTAGTTAATATTTATTTACTGTATATTTAAACAGTACATAAAGTGAGGTGATTGTATGCGTAAAATTATTCATGTTGATATGGATTGTTTTTATGCTGCGATTGAAATGCGAGATAATCCAGCACTAAAAGAGATCCCAATTGCGGTTGGAGGCCATGCTTCTAGTCGAGGTGTGATCTGCACGGCGAATTATCCCGCCCGTCGTTTTGGTGTCCGTAGTGCTATGTCAACGGCAACAGCGTTGAAGTTATGTCCTCACTTAAAAGTGCTACCCGGTAGGATGGCTTTCTATAAAGAAACATCAGCAAAAATACGCCAGATCTTTTCTCGTTATACTCATCTTATTGAACCTCTTTCACTCGATGAAGCTTATCTTGATGTATCTGACAGTAAGCATTGTCATGGCTCTGCAACGTTGATGGCTCAAGAAATCCGCCAACAAATTTTTGATGAGTTAAATCTCACGGCATCCGCAGGTATTGCACCGATTAAATTTCTTGCAAAAATTGCCTCTGATATGAATAAACCAAATGGGCAATTTGTTATTACACCAGAGCAAGTCGATGATTTTATTTTAAAATTACCACTTAATAAAATACCCGGCGTAGGTAAGGTGACATTTGCTCGTTTGCAAGAAATGGGGTTAGAAACTTGTGCCGATATTCGTCGCACCGATATCATTTCTTTAGTAAAAGTGTTTGGAAAATTTGGTCAAAATTTATGGGAACGCAGTCATGGTATCGATGAACGTGAAATTAACCCAGATAGACTCAGGAAATCAGTCGGAGTTGAACGCACTTTTGCCTCAGATATTAATTCTTGGGATGATTGCTTGGCATTACTTGATGGATTGTATAGCGAATTAGAAAGGCGATTAACAAAAGTTAAACCTGACCTAAGGATAGCAAGGCAAGGCGTTAAATTAAAATTTGATGATTTTCAATTAACGACACAAGAGCATACTCATCCTATTTTAGAAAAAGCTGATTTAATCAATATTGCCTATCAAGCATGGCATGAGCGTCGAAATGGCAGAGGTGTGCGCTTGATCGGATTTCATGTCACATTGCAAGATCCACAAATAGAACGACAACTTCTTTTAGCGCTATAAAAATTAAAAAAACCATAGTCGAACAACAGATAGACTATGGTTAATTCAGTTAATCTATATAGTATTACCAGCGATAATTCATCGTTGCCGTCATCGTTCTGCCAATGCCATAAAAACATGCAGTATCACCAGCACAAGATGCAACATAATGTTTATTCGCAATATTATTCATATTAAGCTGAATTTCAGCACCTTTTAAAGAAGGTGATAGCTCACCTAATGAATAACCAATCATTGCATCGTAAAGAGTCACTGCAGGTACACTAACTGTATTTTTGGTATCGCCTTGAGACACACCTACATATCTGACACCAACACCCGCTTTAGCGCCATTAAATAGCCCAGAGGTTTCATCATATTGACCCCAAAGTGATGCCATATGCTTAGGAACTCTAGGGAGTTCTTTTCCTTGTGTTCCTGCAATAATGGTTTTTCTTACTTCAGTATCGGTATAAGCATAACTGCTGATAAATGAAATATTTTCAGTTAATTGGCTATTAATTTGTGCTTCAACACCACGGCTTCTAATTTCACCTACTGGTTCAAAATATGCTTTTTCAGCATTGTAGTTGGTAACATTACGTTGTTGTAATTGATAAATAGAGAGTGTTGCCAATGTTTGCTCATTTGGTGTCAGGTATTTTATTCCAGCCTCTAATTGACGACCTTCGCTAGGCTCAAAAGGGGCACTTCCTGGTGCTCGGCGAGTTTGTAAATTAGGTTCAAACGAAGTGCTATAACTAATATATGGCGAAATACCATTATCAAAAGCATATAAAAGCCCTGCACGACCCGTTAATTTATGATCATCTTGCTGATCATAGCTTTTAGCTAAGAAATCATGAGTACGAACTTGAGCCCAATCTTGGCGTAATCCTGCAAGTAAGATCCAATTTTTCCATTCGATCTGATCTTGTAGATATAACCCAATTTGGTCACGCTTTTGTAGCTGATCGGTCGCAGGTTTTTGTAAACTCATATCGATTGGATAGTGGTAGTTAGGATCACGCCAATCAAGATCGTACTCTGGTCCCATTGCTCGAAGCAAATTATCTTGATCTTTGCTCCATTGATAATCAATACCAGCAATCACAGTATGATTAAGTTTTGCAGTGGTAAAGTCGGCTTGCAAACGAGTATCTATTCCTAAAGTATCTGTTTCACGCTGCTCTTGTTGCGCTCGGCGTTCAAGAATATAAGGGTTATCTTTTCTTAAAGAGCCAAATACAAGATATTTATATTTTTGATTAATATGGCTATATCGAGCATTTTGTACAATTTTTAGTGAATCACTAAATTCATGTTCAAATTCATAGCCTATACCATATTGTTGACGCCATGATTTATGGTAATCGGGATTGTTAACATCAAAATCAAAGGGAATAGTACCCGCCGGAGTGCTTTTAACCGTACCATAAGCAGGTAAAAAATTACGATATCCAGCTTCAGGATCTTGCTGAATAAAGCTTAGTAGCGTTAAGCGAGTTTGTTCATTAGGTAAGAAAGTAATAGCTGGAGCAAGTGCAACACGTTCTTCTTTATAGTTTTTTATTTGCGTGTGTTGTGTTTTTGCAACACCGTTTAGGCGATAAAGCACACGATTGTCATCACTTAATGCACCTGAAAAATCAAAAGCAGTTTCTGCTAATTTATCATTGCCTGCTCGTACTTGAATATGGCGAATAGGGGATGCAGTTGGTCTTTTGCTTGTCATTGCCACAAGGCCACCCGGATTGACTTGGCCATAAAGAACGGATGCAGGCCCTTTGACCACTTCAACACGCTCTAATAACCAGGGATCAATTGCACCAGTTGATGATGAAGCTCCCATTCCATAACTTAGGCCGTCAAGAAAACGAGGGGCATAACTGTATCCACGAATAAAAACCTCATCATTACGATTAGAACTTCCACGATATTCTGTGAAAACTCCGGGCGTATAACGTAATGCTTGAGAAACTGAACTGACATCTTGAGCATCCATTTGATCACGCGTGATCACACTAATGGATTGTGGTGTTTTTTCAATTTCACTTGGTGTTTTATTTGTTGATAGCGTTTTTGTTGCTACAAAACCGGAAACAGGCGCTTGAGGATCTTGCGATGGAGATGCCGTAACAATTATCTTTTCAGGTATATTTTGATTGACGGCAGCATGAATCTGAACAGAGAGAAAACTTAGAGGTAAGGCGAGAAAGACGCTAGCAACGTAATTTTTATTAGACACAATAGAACCCTTTAGTTTTTTATTATTTAACTTTAAATATGGAAGCCATGAAAATATCACTCTGAAAATATTAATACTAATGATAATGATTATCATTCTATATGTTTAATTTATTAAGATTTATTTTTTATTCCATAATGGAATAAGTGATTATGTAATTGGCTACATAAGGAATAAATTATGATCTTTAAGGGAAATAGCGTGTAAATTGAGGGGATAATTTATTTCTTGGTGATAGTTATAGGCACAAAAAACCCGCCAATTAAGCGGGTTCCATTATTAACATTAAAGCGAAATTATTTAGCTGGGATCGCTTTTAAAATCGCAGTTAATAATTGCCAGTATTGACCGACGCTTTTAACGTGAACACGTTCATCTGGTGAGTGAGCACCACGGATTGTTGGTCCAATAGAAACCATATCCATATCTGGGTAAGGTTTTTTGAACAGACCACACTCAAGACCAGCGTGGATAACCATGATGTTTGGCACTTTATCAAACAGTTGTTGGTAAGTGTCACGCACTAAATGCATAACAGGAGAGTCCGCATCTGGTTTCCAACCAGGGTAACCGCCTTTGGTTTCGATATCCGCTTTAGCTAGTTTTGCCAATGCTGTCAGCATACTAACAACATAAGTTTTACCGCTATCAATCAGAGAACGAATTAAGCACAGGATCTCTACTTTATCGTCAACAATGCTAACAACACCTACGTTTAATGAAGTTTCAACAACACCTTCAACATCGTCACTCATACGAATAACACCATTTGGCATAGCATTAAGTAGGTTGATTAAGCGTTCTTGGCAATCTGCTGTGAAAACTTTTTTATCTGTTGTTGTATCAATTAATTCAATTTTCAGATTTTTTTCAGCAATAGCTAATTCTGTTTTTAACAGAGCTTCAAATTTCGCTTTTACTTCGTCTAGCTGGCTTGCTTTATCCGCTGGAATTGCAAAAACAATGTTTGCTTCACGAGGAATAGCATTACGCAGTGTACCACCGTGAAAATCAATTAATTTCAGTGATAATTCTTCGGCATGACCTGCTAAGAAACGCGCTAATAATTTATTTGCGTTACCTAAACCTAAATGGATATCACCACCTGAGTGACCGCCATTTAATCCTTTCAGAACCAGTTGTTTAACAACGTGGCCTGCTGGAATTGCATCGTAAGAAAGGCTTACTGTGGTTTTAACATCAATACCACCCGCACAGCCCATGTAGATTTCACCTTCTTCTTCAGAGTCTGTGTTGATAAGAATATCAGCTTGTAACCAACCTGGTTGTAAACCAAATGCTCCGTCCATGCCTGTTTCTTCAGTCATGGTTAACAGGACTTCTAATGGGCCGTGTTTAACAGTATCGTCAGCTAAAACAGCTAATGCAGATGCCATACCTACACCATTATCAGCACCTAATGTAGTGCCTTTAGCTTTGATCCACTCACCGTCAATGTAAGGTTGAATCGGATCTTTAGTGAAGTCGTGAACGGTGTCGTTGTTTTTTTGTGGCACCATATCTAAGTGTGCTTGTAAAACAACGGCTTTACGATCTTCCATGCCTTTAGTTGCTGGTTTACGAATTAAAATATTGCCAACTGCATCGCGCTGTGCAAAAAGACCTTTTTCACTTGCCCAAGAAAGAATATGGGAAGCTAAGGCTTCTTCATGATGTGATGGATGTGGAATCGAACAAATTTTTGCAAAAATATCCCATAGTGGTTGTGGGGATAGAGTAGATAGTTCAGACACGATGGATCTCCTCTAACAGCATCTGTGTT
The DNA here is from genome assembly GCF_009915995.1 of Proteus sp. G2618. Classification (NCBI taxonomy): domain Bacteria; kingdom Pseudomonadati; phylum Pseudomonadota; class Gammaproteobacteria; order Enterobacterales; family Morganellaceae; genus Proteus; species Proteus sp. G2618. The sequence continues at coordinate 77,953 of NZ_JAABNI010000019.1, forward strand.
ATTGATAGCCTACCGCTTTTTTAAGGGCTAGCTTTATTATTCTGAGCGTTATACGCCAATGTAGTTGAGAATATCACTTTCTTCTGATGAATGCGTCATCCTATTCACATCTCTATCTAAGAAATTAGATCTCTATTTGTATTCATTTTTTTATATAGTTTGTTTTTTAATCATAAAAAGACATTACAGAAAAAAATAAGGATAATCTCACCTGTTTTCACGTTTTCTCTGGTTTTTAGGCGCTCAAATCACTATAATCTCGCGCAACCTTTTTTTCCGCAAAAAAGCTTCTCTCGAAATTCAAGTAGCTAGGATCACAATATTATGAGCGAAAAATATGTTGTAACGTGGGATATGTTGCAAATACATGCCCGTCAATTGGCGCAACGTTTATTACCAGTCGAACAGTGGACAGGCATTATTGCTGTCAGCCGTGGGGGATTAGTCCCTGCTGCATTACTTGCTCGTGAATTAGGTATCCGTCATGTGGATACAGTCTGCATTTCTAGCTATGACCACGATCATCAGCGTGACCTCAAAATCTTAAAAAAAGCAGAAGGTGATGGTGAAGGCTTTATCGTTGTTGATGATTTAGTTGATACTGGTGGTACTGCTAAAGTTATTCGTGAAATGTATCCAAAAGCCCATTTCGTCACTATCTTTGCAAAACCAGAAGGGCGTCCTTTAGTGGATGATTTTGTGGTTGATATTCCGCAAAATACATGGATTGAACAACCTTGGGATATGGGGGTTGCCTTTATTCCACCAGTTTGCGATCAAAAATAAGTTGATAGCATTCGCTTTGCTGTTTTAATTGAGATCCTCGCTTAGGCGGGGATTTTTGTTTTTAAGCTTTTTTCTCTTCCTCTTAATGATGTCTTCGTGCGATTGCTTGTCGTGATACACATTGTTCCAGTTAATTTCATGCTATGATAAAGCCAGACTTTTTAGCCCCTTTTATACGATATCCACTGATTTGAAGAGTGATATGGCAAACAATACGAATCTTTCTGAAACTTTATTTAAACCACGAGCAAAACACGCTGAAACCTCAACGCTAATTCAGTACACCCATCCAAAATCGAATATTAATACCTATACCGTGCTTAATGGTGCGAGCCAGCAAAATTGGTATCGAACTATTCAACGTTTACTTTGGATTTGGCGTGGAATTTCTCCTATTGAGATAGAAGAGGTGTTAAGTCGAATTGCTGTGCAGGATGCCCCTCGTAGTGATGATAAATTTATTGATACCGTTATCGGGTATCGTAAAGGTGGTTGGTCATTTGAGTGGTCGCATCAAGCGATGATCTGGCAACAAAAAGCATTACGTGAAGAGTCCGGTGATGTCGCAGCAGATTGTTGGTTAAAAGCCGCACATCTTTATAGTATTGCCGCATATCCCTTTATTAATGGTGATTTTTTAGCGGAGCAAGCCGTTATTTTGTCGATGAAAGCCTTTGAGAATGCGACGAAATTTTCTTCTTTTGAAGTCAAGAAACTGACATTTAAATTAGAAGGAAAAGGGACGACAACAGGTTTTCTGCATTTACCAAAAGATTGCAGAGGCCCTTATCCTACGGTGTTATTTTGTGGTGGATTAGACGGCTTACAAAGCGATTATGTTAGTTTCTTCCGTGATTATCTTTCCCCTAAAGGTATTGCAATGTTAACGCTGGATATGCCTGCAATTGGTTATTCAGTAAAACAAAAACTAACGGAAGATACATGCCATTTACAAGGTGAAGTTCTAAAGCAACTTTCTGAAGTACCTTGGATTGATCATACTCGTGTTGGTGTGATGGGCTTTCGCTTTGGCGGTAATATTGCCGTGCGTTTAGCTTATATCTACCCAAAATTGATTAAAGGTGTTGTTGCCTTAGGCCCGTTGATCCACACTTTCTTTACCCAAGCTGAGTTACAGAAAAAAATTCCTGTGATGTATCTTGATGTATTAGCAAGTCGCTTAGGGTTATGGAATATTGACGAGAATAATCTTCGATTATCGTTGAGCAGTTATTCCCTGAAAAACCAAGGTTTGATTGGTCGACGCATGCCTGTTCCCATGATGGGGGTTTATTGGAAAGGGGATGAAATGAGCCCTAAAGAGGATTCGCAATTAATTGCACGCTCCTCTATGGATGGTGACATTCTTGCTATTAATGATAAACCGCTTTATGAAGGTTTAGAGCTCGCGTTACAAAAAAGTGCAGATTGGATCTATGATAAATTAATATAATTAATTTTGAACAATAACTTGCTAATTATATTAGATTATATAACAGTAGAGTTTCTAAGGAGACTGAATTTATGACTTCATCTTTGAACCCTACCCAAGGTAAGTTATTAAAGCGTTTTGCTCAAATCGGTCCTTATATCCGAGAGCAACAATGCCAAGAGAGCCAGTTCTTTTTTGACTGTTTAGCTGTGTGTGTAAATAAAAAAGTCGCGCCGGAAAAACGAGAGTTTTGGGGCTGGTGGATGGAATTAGAACGTAATAATGAACAGCTTATTTATCATTATCAAATTGGGCTATTCGATAAAAATGGTGATTGGCTTCATCAGAACATAAGTAAGAATGATGTTGTTGAGTCAATCAATGAAACACTTATTCGTTTTCATGAATTTCTTCAACTTGCGGTGAGTGAATTAGAAATGACACTCATCCCAGATGAAAAAATGAACAAATTTCCTCTTCCCATTCAGCCCTAATTTTGTGTTAGGGCAACTTTTCATAGATTTTGCGTTATGTCAGTTGGCATAACGCTTCTCTCCTGATAAAACTGTGTATTATCTTTTTAAATAATCAACAAGAATGGTAAATGTTATGAGTAGCAGCCAAACGCTGGTTGTTAAATTAGGGACAAGTGTACTTACTGGTGGTTCACGACGTCTGGATCAGTCTCATATTGTTGAGCTGGTTCGCCAATGTGCTAAACAACACGAAAAAGGGCACCGGATTATTATTGTCACTTCTGGTGCAATTGCAGCAGGACGCGAGTATTTAAATTATCCTGATTTGCCCGCAACTATTGCGTCAAAACAGTTGCTTGCCGCTGTGGGGCAAAGTGCCTTAATTCAAGTATGGAAACAGTTATTTGCTATCTATGGTATTCATATTGGTCAAATGCTATTAACGCGTGCCGATATTGAAGATAGAGAACGTTTCCTGAATGCGCGTGATACATTACATGCGCTGTTAGATAACCATATTATTCCCGTTATCAATGAAAATGATGCTGTTGCCACCGCGGAAATTAAAGTGGGTGATAACGATAACTTGTCAGCATTAGCCGCTATTTTAGGTGGTGCTGATAAACTGTTATTACTAACGGATATTGAAGGGCTTTACACGGCTGATCCCCGTAGTAATCCAGATGCTAAACTGATCCCTGAAGTTTTTGATATCAACGATGAGTTACGTCAAATGGCGGGTGATAGCGTATCAGGGTTAGGTACGGGCGGTATGGCAACAAAATTGCAAGCTGCAACCGTTGCAGGACGAGCAGGCATTGATGTTGTTATCGCCGCAGGCGTACAACCTGAAGTTATTGCCAGAGTAATTAATGATGAGCCTGTTGGAACATTATTTCATGGCTTACAAAGCCCATTAGAAGCGCGTAAGCGGTGGATCTTTGGTGCGCCAATTGCTGGTGTGATAGTGGTTGATGAAGGGGCTGAAAACGCAATTAAAGAAAAAGGTAGTTCCCTTTTACCAAAAGGTATCAAAGAAATTAAAGGCGATTTCTCTCGTGGATGTGTTATCCGCATTCAAAGTTTACAAGGTAAAGATCTCGCTCATGGTGTTGCACACTATAATAGTGATGCATTGCGTTTAATAGCAGGACACCATTCACAAGAAATTAGTCAAATTTTAGGTTACGAGTATGGCAGTGTTGCTGTGCATCGTGATGATATGATTGTTAGCTAAGGAGCCTTCTGATGTTAGAACAAATGGGTAAATCTGCAAGAGAGGCATCTTGGCATTTAGCTCAACTATCAACAGAGCAAAAAAATCAGGCATTATTAGTTATGGCTGATTTATTAGAACAACAAGAAGCTTCAATTCTTGCAGCAAATGAAAAAGATATGCAAGCGGCTCGTGAAGCCAATATCAATGCCGCTATGCTTGATCGTTTATTACTTAATTCTGCACGTTTAAAAGCAATTGCCGATGATGTACGACAAGTGTGTCGCTTAGAAGATCCAGTGGGTCAAGTTATCGATGGTCGTATGCTAGATAGTGGTTTACGTTTAGAGCGTCGCCGTGTGCCGCTGGGTGTTGTGGGTGTTATTTATGAAGCTCGTCCCAATGTCACGATTGATGTCGCTTCTTTATGTTTGAAAACAGGTAATGCGGCTATTCTTCGTGGTGGAAAAGAAACCCATCATACTAACCAAGCGGTTGTTGCGGTAATTCAACAAGCATTAGAAAAATGTGGTATCCCAGCTGGTGCTATTCAGGCAATTGATAAGCCTGATCGTGAGTTAGTCGCTAAAATGCTAAAAATGGATGAGTACATTGATATGCTTATTCCACGAGGCGGAGCTGGTTTGCATAAACTTTGCCGTGAACAATCAACCATTCCAGTTATTACTGGTGGTATCGGTGTTTGCCATACTTTTGTGGATGAAAGCGCAGATTTAGAAAAAGCATTAACGGTTATCGTAAATGCAAAAGTACAACGTCCAAGTGCGTGTAACTCTTTAGAAACGCTTTTAGTACATGAGAATATCGCAGCGCTATTTTTACCGCAGTTAAGTGATGCAATGGCGGCTCAAAAAGTGACTTTGCATTCAAGTGAAAAGGCATTGGCAGGGCTGAAAAAAGGCGGAGCTACTGTTGTTGATGTGAAAGAGGCTGATTATTGCGATGAATGGTTATCACTTGATTTAAACGTGGAAGTAGTGAGTGGTTTAACTGAGGCAATTAGCCATATTCGCCGTTATGGAACGGCACATTCTGATGCTATTTTAACGCAATCTATCGCTAATGCTGATCGCTTTGTTCGTCAAGTTGATTCAGCTGCTGTGTATGTTAATGCAAGTACGCGTTTTACTGATGGCGGACAATTCGGTTTAGGTGCCGAAGTTGCTGTTAGTACACAGAAATTACATGCTAGAGGCCCGATGGGATTAGATGCCCTAACAACCTATAAATGGATTGGCTACGGCGATAATACAATTCGTAGCTAATTGTTAATATGAATAAATAAGCCATACTTTTCTAAAGTGTGGCTTTATTTTTTTGTTACATCAGGTATGATATTTTATACTTTACAGCATGTAAATTTTTAATTACACCCCTAAAAGGGAACACACTATGGAGATAGTGCATTTTATGGATAGTACAATTTACCTTATCGGACCTAGAGGTGCAGGAAAAACAACAGTAGGTAAAGCACTTTCCCTCGCGTTAAATTATAGACTCATTGATACAGATGATTGGATAACTCAAAAATATCAACAAACTATATCTTCTATGGTTCAAGATAAAGGTTGGGAGTTTTTTCGACAAACTGAATCAGAAGCGCTCATCCAAGTTAGCCAGCCTAATCAAGTTATCTCAACAGGTGGCGGTATGATTTTGGCAGATCAAAATCGTGCTTATATGAAATCTTCAGGTGTTATTATTTATTTACAAGCATCTCTTGAAACTTTAGTTGAGCGTTTATCTCAAGATCCGAATGAAGCACAAAGACCAAGTTTGACGGGTAAAACGTTAGTTTCAGAAATGAATGACGTTTTGGCTAAACGTGAACCTTTATATTTGCAATGTGCTGATATTATTGTCGATGCTGGATTGCCTATTAATGAGATCATTGAGGCAATTCTTGCAAAACTCACGAAATAATTAAGAAGTCGTCTGATATAAAGGATAAAACAGGGAACATCTATTTTATTTTCATCACATCCTATTTATAGTAAGGCTAATTATAGCAAAATGAGATATGGATATGATGTTGATAGCGTTTTTTAAAACACTATTTAAATTCTTATTTAGAATAAGAATTGAAGGACTTGTTAATCAGTTTTCACAATATGAAAAATGTATAATTACACCAAATCATACTTCTTTTATTGATGGTATATTATTACGTTTATTCCTGCCTATTAATCCGGTATTTGCTGTTTATACCTCTGTTGCTTCTGCAAAAACGACAAAATGGTTAGGTCGTTATGCTGATATCGTACCTTTAGATCCCGCAAACCCAATGGCTGTTCGTCAATTAGTTAAAGAAGTGGATAAAGGTCGTCCTGTTGTGATTTTCCCAGAAGGAAGGATCACTGTAACAAATGGTTTGATGAAAATTTATGAAGGTGCTGCTTTTATTGCAGCAAAATCAGGCGCTAAAGTTGTTCCTGTTAGAATTGAAGGCGCTGAATTCAGCTATTTTTCACGAATACGCAAAAGCTTACGAGTAAAGTCTCAATTCTTTCCTAGAATTACCATCAAGGTACTCCCTGCTGTTGATTTGCCGATGCCAAAAGCTGAAAAATCTTCTGAACGTCGCCGATTAGCAGGTGAAGCCATGCGTGACATCATGATGGAAGCCATCATGCAAACGCGACCTAATATCACGCTGTATGAAGCATTTTTACAGGCAATGTCTCAATATGGTCGATTCAGTCCACTAATTTCTGATATCAGTCTAAAAGAAGATTCTTATCAAGGGTTACTAAAAAAAACGTTAGGGATCAGTCGATTGATTGAGCGCTATACAGAGCCCAAAGAGCGAATCGGCTTACTGCTTCCAAATACAACCGTCACTGCAGCTACACTATTAGGTGCAACAATGCGTCAACGTGTTGTGGCAATGCTTAACTACACTGCGGGTAGTTTAGGTGTACAAAATGCGATGAAAGCCGCATCAATCAAGACTATCTTTACATCACGCCAATTTTTAGAAAAAGGGAATTTGTTACATATTCCTGAGCAAACACCTGAAGCAAATTGGATTTATCTTGAGGATCTAAAAGATACTGTCACCAGTGAAGATAAACGCTGGATCCTCAAACATCTCATTACGCCTAAAAAAGCGATGTTACCGCAAGAGGCAAATGATGCTGCCGTTATTTTATTTACATCAGGCTCTGAAGGAACGCCTAAAGGTGTTGTTCACAGCCATTCAAGTTTATTGGCTAACGTTGATCAAATTCGTGCAATTGCTGACTTTTCACCGAAAGACAAATTTATGTCAGCATTGCCGTTATTTCATGCATTTGGTTTAACTGCTTGTTTGCTGACTCCAATTTGCTTAGGTGCACGCGTTTTTCTTTATCCAAGTCCATTACACTACCGAGTTGTACCTGAATTGGTCTATGACCAAAACTGTACGGTGTTATTCGGTACATCAACCTTTTTAGGAAACTACGGAAAATTTGCTCATCCTTATGATTTTGCCAGAGTCAGATATGTGGTTGCTGGAGCTGAAAAGCTCTCTGAATCGACTCGTGTTTTATGGCAAGAGAAATTCGGTATTCGTATTTTAGAAGGCTATGGCGTAACTGAATGCGCACCTGTTGTTTCAATCAATGTGCCTATGAGTGCTAAAGCCCATACGGTGGGGCGTTTATTACCGGGTATGGAAGGGCGTTTAATTCCAATGAAGGGGATTTCTGAAGGCGGTAGACTACAATTACGTGGCCCTAACGTAATGATGGGATACTTACGTGTAGAATCACCTGAAAAATTGGAAGTCCCTGTCGCAACGAATGCTGAAGGTATTGATGAAGAAGGTTGGTACGACACTGGTGATATCGTTGCTATTGATAGTGAAGGTTTTTGTACTATTAAAGGGCGTGTAAAACGCTTTGCAAAAATTGCGGGTGAAATGGTTTCTCTTGAGGGGGTTGAGCAACTTGCACGTAAAGCATCTAAAGGTGAGCACGCCGTTGTGACAATAAGTGATAAACGCAGAGGTGAATCATTAGTACTGTTCACAACTGATAAACAATTAGATCGTAGTACGCTGTCAGCATTGGCAAAATCGGAAGGTGTTGCTGAAATTGCTGTACCAAAGGATATTCGTTTTATCAAAGAAATTCCTGTTTTAGGAAGTGGGAAAACGGATTTTGTCTCATTGAAAAAACTTGCTGAACAGGAAAATAACTAATGTCAGAGAATATTAGCCAGCCTCCTTTAATGAGTAGAGGAATGAAAGCGGTATTGATATCGCAATTTCTTTCTGCTTTTGCTGACAATGCATTATTGTTCGCGATCCTTGCTCAGTTTAAATCGGCACTTTACCCAGAGTGGAGCCAGCCTGTTTTACAAATGGTCTTTGTGCTGGCTTTTATTCTCTTAGCACCTTTTGTAGGGCAGTTTGCTGATCGTAATCCTAAAGGTAGGGTTATGCTCAGTGGCAACCTTCTAAAATTCGTAGGCGCATTTCTTATCTGTGTAGGCTCAGATCCTTTCCTTGGTTATGCCTTAGTCGGAATTGGTGCCGCTGTTTATTCTCCAGCTAAATATGGCATTTTGGGTGAATTAACTGATGGTGAGCGTTTAGTTAAAGCAAATGGCTTAATGGAAGCATCTACCATTGCCGCTATTTTACTGGGATCAGTTATTGGTGGTTTACTCTCAGACTGGAGCATTGTTTTTGCATTAGGTGTTTGTGCGGCAATGTATGCCTTAGCTGTATTTGTTAACTTTAGTATACCTAAATTATCAGCAGCTCAAATTGGCCGTGGTTGGAACATTAAAAAAATGTTCATTCAATTTCTTGAGGCTACACGTACTTTATGGGCTGACAAAGAAAGTCGCTTTTCTTTAGTGGGAACCAGCATGTTTTGGGGCGCAGGAGTCACATTGCGCTTTTTACTTGTTCAATGGGTACCGATTGCTTTAGGTATGACTGATAATACGACTCCTACTGTATTAAATGCGATGGTTGCTATCGGGATTGTGGTCGGTGCTGGATTAGCTGCTAAATTTGTGACACTGAAAACAGTGCGTCGTTGCATGCCTGCCGGTATTTTAATTGGCCTTGGTGTTGTTTACTTCTCATTGCAGACTTCAATTATTCCATCCTATCTAATCCTTATCATCATCGGTGTTTTTGGGGGGTTCTTTGTCGTTCCTCTGAATGCGTTATTACAAGACAAAGGAAAGCACAGTGTGGGTGCTGGTAATGCTATCGCTGTACAGAATCTTGGTGAAAATACAGCAATGCTATTAATGCTTGGATTATTCTCACTGGTTACGAGCATTGGCGTATCTGTCGTTGCTATTGGGATTGGCTTTGGTGCTATTTTTGCCTTAGCAATTGGTGGTTTATGGTTATGGGATTGCACCAGAAAGAAATCTTAAATAATGGATTTAGAATAGAGGTTAGATGAACCTTAATGATAAATTACGATGAAATGACCCGCTTAAGTATTGAGGTGGGTAAAGTGTTAATTGAAAAGAAGAGTACGATAACAACGGCTGAATCTTGCACTGGCGGATGGATTGCGAAAGTTATCACGGATATTGCAGGAAGTTCTGAATATTATCATCGTGGCTTTGTAACATATAGCAATGAAGCAAAGCATGAAATGATAGGCGTTGATGAGCAAACCTTGCTTAAATACGGAGCGGTGAGTGAAGAAGTTGTTCTTCAAATGGCTAAAGGGGCGCTGATAACAGCTAATGCAGATTTTGCAGTATCAGTTAGTGGTATTGCAGGCCCTGGTGGTGGGAGTGAAGAAAAACCTGTTGGTTTAGTTTGGTTCGGCTTTGCAATGAAAACACCAACAGGTATTCAAGCTACGGCAAAACACTGTATATTCAGTGGTTCACGAGAGCAAGTAAGAGCTGAATCTGTTATTTTTTCTTTAAAATCAATATTTAAAGAAATTATTAATAATTAACTTGATACTGTATGATTATACAGTATAATGAATTTCAACAAGCAAAATCATATACGTTTTAATGGTAGTGACCCATATTTATGCTTCACTGCCCAGAGGGAGATAACATGGCTATTGATGAAAACAAACAAAAAGCATTGGCCGCAGCACTTGGTCAAATTGAAAAGCAATTTGGTAAAGGGTCTATCATGCGTCTGGGTGAAGATCGTTCCATGAATGTTGAAACCATCTCTACCGGTTCTTTATCATTAGACGTTGCTTTGGGTGCTGGTGGTTTACCACGTGGTCGTATTGTTGAAATCTATGGCCCAGAATCTTCTGGTAAAACTACGCTAACACTACAAGTTATTGCTGCAGCTCAACGCGAAGGTAAAATTTGTGCATTTATCGATGCTGAGCACGCTTTAGATCCTATTTATGCTAAAAAACTGGGCGTAGATATTGATAACCTTCTGTGTTCTCAGCCTGATACTGGTGAGCAAGCCTTAGAAATTTGTGATGCATTATCTCGTTCTGGTGCTGTTGATGTTATCGTTGTTGACTCCGTTGCCGCGTTGACACCAAAAGCAGAAATTGAAGGCGAAATTGGTGATTCGCACGTTGGTCTAGCAGCTCGTATGATGAGCCAAGCTATGCGTAAATTAGCGGGTAACCTGAAAAATTCCAATACATTACTTATTTTCATCAACCAAATTCGTATGAAAATCGGTGTTATGTTCGGCAACCCAGAAACCACAACAGGCGGTAATGCACTTAAATTCTATGCTTCTGTTCGTTTAGATATTCGTCGTATCGGTTCTGTTAAAAACGGTGATGAAGTTGTTGGTAGTGAAACTCGTGTTAAAGTGGTGAAAAATAAAATTGCAGCACCATTTAAACAAGCTGAATTCCAAATTATGTATGGCGAAGGTATCAACACTTTTGGTGAATTGATTGATTTAGGTGTTAAACATAAATTGGTAGAGAAAGCTGGTGCATGGTACAGCTACAATGGTGAGAAAATTGGTCAAGGTAAAGCCAATGCAACAACTTACCTAAAAGAACACCCTGAAATGTACGATGAGTTAAACACCAAATTACGTGAAATGTTATTAAATCATGCTGGCGAATTTACTAGCGCAGCTGATTTTACTAACAAAAGCGATGATGCAGCAGATATTGAAGAAACAGAAGAATAGTTCTTTTGCCAATACCCAAATTGCTAAATTGAATACGTATTAAAACATATTACGATTATCGTAGTTGTAAAACACTAGTCAATTAATGTGATTTAACTCACTTAAAAAGGAAGCTCTAAAAAGGCTTCCTTTTTGCTATATGTCGTATTTTTTATTCAAAATAGGGTTCAAATTAGTCTTATTTTATTTTCTTCCTGTAAAAAACAGCCTTTAACACTACTTTATTTAATATAACGATATTTTTTACTAATCTATTTTTTATAGTTGTATGAAATTTTATATAGTGAAATTTTGGTGATATATCTTCATAGATAATTAATCTAAATAAGAATTATTACGATAATCTGGTTGCACCTGATAGTAAATAATTGACATATAAAGATAAATATATTCAAGATATTTGGATCTAATTTAAATTGTATTTAAAGGCTTGTTGAGATGTAAGGTGAATTTTATACTGACAAGTGCTTTTATTTTAGTAAGTTATCGTGCTTTTAATATCTTATTTAAGTAATAGTGTTTACGTGTTTGTGACTAATTGCCATGAGAAAAAGAGATTATTTGGAGAAAAGAAACGTATAGAGAGTAGTCCCATAAAAAATCAGTAATAACAAATAGTTTTTAATAATTACAAAATGAAAATACTTTCAGTTGTTAACATTTTCCAAGATAATTGCTCTTAAATAGAGAAAAGTCCCATTCTCAGATAACAATCCCACTTTCAGAAAAAAACTAGACGATTTACAATGTCAACACGAATAAGTTTATCGGGGGTTTTACTTCTGACTGAAGAAATTCTATCTTATCCCTACTTATGTATTCGTTGGCTAAGTAGAGGTAACAATAAACCTCCTCTAACTAGATTTCTAATTTCTGTTTTTCCAGCTTGATTTCGGGATAATTATGAGCAAAAGCACCGCTGAGATCCGTCAGGCGTTTCTCGACTTTTTTCATACTAAAGGACATCAAATAGTACCTAGCAGTTCTTTGGTTCCAAATAACGATCCAACATTGCTGTTTACAAACGCAGGGATGAACCAATTCAAAGATGTGTTTCTTGGATTGGATAATAGACCTTATTCCCGAGCGACAACCGCGCAACGCTGTGTGCGCGCAGGTGGTAAACATAACGATTTAGAAAATGTGGGTTATACCGCTCGTCACCATACCTTCTTTGAAATGCTAGGTAATTTCAGTTTCGGTGACTACTTTAAACATGATGCGATCAATTTTGCTTGGGAATTATTAACAAGCAAAGAGTGGTTCAACTTACCTAAAGAAAGACTTTGGGTAACGGTATATGCCACCGATGATGAAGCTTATGATATTTGGAATAAAGAAATTGGTATTCCAGCAGAAAGAATAATCCGTATTGGTGATAACAAAGGCGCACCATTTGCATCAGATAACTTCTGGCAAATGGGGGATACTGGCCCTTGTGGACCTTGTACTGAAATATTTTATGATCATGGTGACCACATTTGGGGCGGGCCTCCAGGATCACCAGAAGAAGACGGTGATCGCTATATTGAGATTTGGAACATCGTCTTCATGCAATTTAACCGTAAGTCAGACGGTACAATGGACCCATTACCAAAACCTTCTGTTGATACAGGTATGGGATTAGAGCGTATTACCGCTGTTTTACAGCATGTAAACTCTAACTATGACATTGATTTATTCCGTTCTTTAATTAAATCTGTTGCTCAAGTGACTAATGCAACGGATTTAGAAAATAAATCATTACGCGTTATTGCAGACCATATTCGTTCTTGTTCATTTCTTGTTTGCGACGGTGTTATTCCTTCTAATGAAGGCCGTGGCTATGTACTGCGTCGTATTATTCGTCGTGCAGTACGCCATGGTTATATGCTTGGCGCAAAAGACACCTTCTTCTATAAGTTAGTAGCTCCATTAATTGAAGTTATGGCAGAAGCTGGTGAAGAATTAAAACGTCAACAAGCTATCGTTGAAAAAGTATTAAAAACAGAAGAAGAGCAGTTTGCTCGTACATTAGAACGTGGTCTTCAACTATTAGATGAAGAGCTTGCTCAATTAACAGATGACGTTCTTCCTGGTGAAACGGCTTTCCGTCTTTATGATACTTATGGTTTTCCTCTTGATTTAACAGCTGATGTTTGTCGTGAAAGAAATATCAAAGTTGATGAAAAAGGCTTTGAAATCGCGATGGAAGAGCAACGTAAACGTGCTCGTGAGTCCAGTGGTTTCGGTACTGACTATAATAGTTTAATTAAAGTAGATAGTCGCAGTGAGTTCTCTGGTTATGATCATGATGAACAGCAGGGCACAATTACCGCTATTTTCCATAACGGGCAATCAGTCACTGAGTTAAAAGCAGGTGAAGAAGGTATTATCTTCTTAAATAAAACCGCATTTTATGCAGAGTCTGGTGGCCAGGTTGGTGATAAAGGTGTTCTAACAGGGAAAGATAGCCTGTTTGAAGTCACAGATACGCAAAAATACGGTAAAGCTATTGGTCATATTGGTAAAGTTAACGTAGGGTCATTTATTGTTAACCATAAAATCAATGCCACTATCGATATTGCTCGTCGTGACGCTATTCGTTTAAATCACTCTGCGACGCACTTATTGCACGCAGCATTGCGCCAAGTCCTGGGTACGCATGTTACTCAGAAAGGTTCTTTAGTTAACGATAAATATCTGCGTTTTGACTTTTCTCATTTTGAAGCGGTTAAACCAGAACAATTACGGCAAATTGAAGATATTGTAAATGCGCAAATCCGTCTTAACTCACCAGTTGTCACTGAGTTAATGGATCTTGAAGATGCAAAAGAAAAAGGTGCAATGGCACTCTTTGGTGAAAAATACGACGAACGAGTTCGTGTTTTAACAATGGGTGACTTCTCTACAGAGCTTTGCGGCGGTACTCACGCTTCTAGAACGGGTGATATTGGTTTATTCCGCATTGTCAGTGAGTCAGGTACGGCAGCTGGTATTCGTCGTATTGAGGCGATTACTGGTATTGCAGCAATTGAGAGTATTCATGAACAATCAGATCTTATCTCTCTTGTTGCACAAGTTCTAAAAAGCGATGGAACAAACTTGGTCGAAAGAATCAAAACAGTCCAAGAAAAACATCGTTTATTGGAAAAAGAACTTCAACAACTAAAAGATCAGCAAGCTGCTCAGGAGAGTTCCTCTTTAGGTAGCCAAGCTAAAAACGTGAAAGGTATCAAACTTTTAGTTCGTGAGCTTAATGGTGTTGAGCCAAAAATGTTAAGAACAATGGTTGATGATTTAAAAAATCAATTAGGTTCTGCAATTATTGTGCTTTCTACTATTTCTGATGGTAAAGTGAGCTTAATTGTTGGGGTCACTAAAGATTTAACTGCTAAAGTTAAAGCTGGTGAGCTAATTAGTTTTGTTGCACAGCAAATTGGCGGTAAAGGTGGCGGTCGCCCTGATATGGCTCAAGCTGGTGGTACTGACGTTGAAGCTTTACCAGCAGCTTTGGCAAGTGTTGACGAGTGGGTTGAATCGCATCTGTAAGCGATAGCAACCTGAAAAAAGGCGCTATCCCTGTTTGTGTAGGGATAACGCCTTATAGAGATATTGGTAATCCGTTAAATAATCAATCACTAAATTTATATTTTGTTATGAAGTATGAGTTACTTGTGATAAATAATGATTATACGAATTGACAATGTATGATGGATAATGGCCGGGAAATTCTAGAGACCCGACTCTTGTAAATTTTCAAGGAGCAAAGAATGCTTATTCTAACTCGTCGAGTTGGTGAAACGCTTATGATAGGCGATGATGTGACCGTAACCGTTTTAGGGGTTAAAGGTAATCAGGTACGGATTGGCGTAAATGCACCCAAAGAAGTATCTGTCCATCGTGAAGAGATCTATCAACGAATTCAGGCCGAGAAAACTCAGCCTACTGATAACTACTAAACCAATTCCTATTTTTAGTTAGTTACAATTCATTCGTAAGCGTCCACACTTTTGCCGGGTTTGGGCGCTTTTCTCTTTATAAGACTTTTGATTCCTTTCTTTGTTCCTATCTTTGCTCTTCTTGAGCTGTATTTATTATTGCACTATCCGTTTATTCTGATTGACAGAATTGAAAGTCTTTTTACCTCTAATCATTCGCTTCACAATTATTTGCTGAGTGAATAAATTTATTTACTAAGAGAATAAAATACTTGAATGATTTTTCATCAGCGATATCATTGTGTTTAGGACTTTTTTAGCCAATCTTGATGATAAACGCATCAGTTTGTTTGTGAAGTGTTCAAACAAACGTATATTCGTAAAAAGTTGAGAAAAATTGTTTGACTTCTTAGGCTGAGAAAGTAATATGTGCGCCACACAGAGACGAGATGTTCAGTAAGAACTTCTTCGAGTGGTTCTAAATATGGTGAGATGGCCGAGAGGCTGAAGGCGCTCCCCTGCTAAGGGAGTATGCGGTCAAAAGCTGCATCGAGGGTTCGAATCCCTCTCTCACCGCCATTTAGATTTGCATCCTTAGCTCAGCTGGATAGAGTACTCGGCTACGAACCGAGCGGTCGGAGGTTCGAATCCTCCAGGATGCACCATATTCCAACCCCATGATTAATGTATGGGGTTTTTATTTTGGTGCAAATGGTGAATAATTTGCATTAAAAGCGTAAAGTATTACAACGGCGCATCCTTAGCTCAGCTGGATAGAGTACTCGGCTACGAACCGAGCGGTCGGAGGTTCGAATCCTCCAGGATGCACCATCTCATTACTCAGATTGCCAGTTGCAATATGAGCAGCTAGAAAGATAACTACGACGCATCCTTAGCTCAGCTGGATAGAGTACTCGGCTACGAACCGAGCGGTCGGAGGTTCGAATCCTCCAGGATGCACCATCTTTTATTAGATATCTTAGTTTAATTATTTCTAGCAAAAACGTCAGACCTGCATCCTTAGCTCAGCTGGATAGAGTACTCGGCTACGAACCGAGCGGTCGGAGGTTCGAATCCTCCAGGATGCACCATCTTAAAAGCCTCGCTAATTGCGGGGCTTTTTGCTTTCTAGCGTTCTCTTATTTTTCATCATATTACGTCTTTGTGTAGCACCAACTAACAATGCTAACATCATCTAATCAGCGACAATTTAGTGACTTTGCGATAAAGTAACTCCTATCTATTTACTAACATCAATCAACGCGGGAGGTCACCTTTGATCCCGGACGTATCAAAAGCGCTTTCTTGGTTGGAAGCACACCCTAAAGTTTTATGTGGAATCCACCGTGGTATAGAGCGTGAAACCTTAAGAGTTACGCCAGAAGGTAATTTAGCATCAACAGAGCATCCTATTTCATTAGGTAAATCATTAACTCATAAATGGATCACAACTGATTTTGCTGAGTCTCTATTAGAGTTTATTACACCTGTTGATGACAACATTGCACATACCTTGCATTTTTTAGGTGATTTACATCGCTATACAGCACGTCACTTAGATAATGAACGTATGTGGCCTATGAGTATGCCTTGCTTTATTGAAGCGGAAGATAAGATTACGCTGGCTCAATTTGGCACATCTAATGTTGGGCGTTTTAAAACACTCTACCGTGAAGGGCTTAAAAATCGTTATGGCGCATTAATGCAAACTATTTCAGGTGTGCATTACAACTTCTCATTGCCTATCGAGTTTTGGCAAGCATGGGCAAATGTAAAAGATGAAGAGAGTGGGAAAGAGGCGATTTCAGACGGTTACTTGCGCCTTATTCGTAACTACTATCGCTTTGGCTGGATCATTCCATTCTTCTTTGGTGCATCACCAGCAATTTGTGGATCTTTCTTGAGAGGAAGAGAAACGAATCTACCATTTGAAAGCACGCCTAAAGGCGCGAAGTATTTACCTTATGCAACTTCATTACGTTTAAGTGATTTAGGATATACCAATAAATCTCAAAGCGATTTAGATATCACCTTTAATCATCTTGAAACTTATGTCAAAGGGCTGAAAAAAGCGATTCATAAGCCTTCTGAAGAGTTTGCTAAATTAGGTGTTAAGAAAGACGGTGAGTATATTCAGTTAAACACCAATGTGTTACAAATTGAAAATGAACTCTATGCACCTATTCGTCCTAAGCGTGTAGTTAAAGGTGATGAATCACCTTCTGATGCATTATTACGTGGTGGTATTGAATATATCGAGGTTCGCTCACTTGATATCAATCCATTTACGCCAATTGGTGTTGATGAAACTCAAATTCGCTTCCTTGATTTATTCCTGATCTGGTGTGTATTAGCTGATGCTCCAGAGATGAGTGCCTCTGAATTAGCGTGCTGCCGTTCAAATTGGAATAACGTTATTCTAGAAGGGCGTAAGCCGGGTCAAGTTATTGGAATGGGTTGTGGCGAAAGAAAAGAGCCACTAGCGCAAGTTGGTAAAGCCTTATTTGCAGATTTAGAACGTGTTGCTAACGTTC
Source organism: Proteus sp. G2618 (assembly GCF_009915995.1). Classification (NCBI taxonomy): domain Bacteria; kingdom Pseudomonadati; phylum Pseudomonadota; class Gammaproteobacteria; order Enterobacterales; family Morganellaceae; genus Proteus; species Proteus sp. G2618. The sequence continues at coordinate 95,443 of NZ_JAABNI010000019.1, forward strand.
TTGATTGCTGTTCAGGCACTAAATATATGGAAGTTTGCGTTAAGTTAGAAGAAATGTTTGATAATCCTGAATTAACCTTCTCTGGCAGACTTTTAGATAAAATTAAAACACAAGGTATTAGTGGTTTTGGTTTATCTTTAGCTGAAGAATATTACCAAGAATTAATTAAAACACCTTATGAAACGTTAACTGATGAAGCTTTTGATCATGAGAGAATTTCATCCATAAAACGTCAAGAAGAGTTAGAAAAGAGTGATACCATTTCTTTTGATGAGTATTTGAAGATCCATGCGGGGACAAATACCGATAACGTGGCTTCCTAAACTTAGATAGAAAAAAGCCACACTAAGATTTGTGTGGCTAAAAAATTCTATAGAGAAATAGGGATGATAACAATTTGCGCGTATTCATTACTAAGACCTGGCTACTTGCAGAAAGTTTCATTTTTTCTTAAAAATATTTAAATTTTTCTTAGGAGGTTTTTTATGCCTTTATTGGATAGCTTTACTGTTGACCATACTCGTATGTCAGCACCTGCTGTACGCGTTGCTAAAACAATGAAAACGCCATCAGGTGATACCATCACGGTATTTGATTTACGTTTTACTGTGCCTAATAAAAAAGCCATGCCTGAGAAAGGAATTCATACATTAGAGCATCTGTTCGCTGGATTTATGCGTAACCATCTTAATGGTAATGGTGTTGAGATAATTGATATTTCTCCAATGGGATGCCGTACAGGCTTCTACATGAGCTTAATTGGGCAACCTGAAGAGCAACGTGTAGCCAATGCATGGAAAGCAGCAATGGAAGATGTTCTGAAAGTAAAAGATCAAAACCATATCCCAGAGCTGAACGTGTACCAATGTGGTACCTATGAAATGCATTCACTAACAGAAGCTCAAGATATTGCACGCGATATTTTATCTCATAGCATTGGCATTAATCATAACGATGAATTAGCACTGCCTGAAGAGACTTTAAAAGAGCTGCATATCTAAGTGATAGTCAATTAATGACGTTAGGGGACAATAGATCAGACAATTCGCATTCTGATTTATTGTCTCTTTTTTATTTCTATCTCCTTTATTATTTTTCTTTTCTCTACTCCATTGTTTTATTTTCTTATCTTCTTATATTGTTAGCACAGTAATGGATTAAATTTATGCTTAATACACGGAGTACACTTCTGTTATGGAAAATCACAAATTCTCATCACCTAAATTAGTGTTAGAGTTTTTTGTTCGAGAATTTTATTTTGTAGGCAAAGGCACATTACGTACTCAATTTCCTAAAGATGCCTTTTTCTATCAGGGGCGTTCTAAAGCACTTGAATATCGTTACTTAGAACGAGTTCACAAAAAGTATGTTAAACGCACTCAGTGCGAACTAGAGTTTATTATCAAGCCTGATTCGTTACTGTTCTCGTCCGAACTCAATCCTGAATTATTTGCTAAGATCACTAAACCACAAACAAACACCATAATGAAAATAAGTGGTGATTATCTTTATAAAGAAAAAGATGAAGAGCAATATCGTTGGTATTTTCAACAAGATGGAATTAAAACAAACAGTTATAGCGGTGAGAATTCACAGTTAAAATATGAAAATATTCGTAGCTTAGCTCCTCATCATTTTAATATTGAAGCGATAAACGATGAGGGGGCGCTTATTACTAATTTTCCGCGCAAGTCCCTTTCTCTTACTTTGAATAAAGGAGAGACGGCATGTTTTATTTGTAGGCGTGAAGAGTATGGCGCTGATTATTCTTATCAGCCCGCATTAAATTTAGTTATGTGGGTCAAGAATCATGGTTTTTATTCTGATTATCAACAATTAAAGCCAACAAAACTAATGCAAGAGCAAGCAATAGAGCCTTTCTATATGAAACCCGCCAGAGAGTTTGATTTTCGTAATAGCAAGTTACGATTTGAATTAGGATAAACAGTAAAAAATAGCGCCTTAAAAGGCGCTTATTTTGTATTTACTAATGATGTGGGATTGAAAGGTGGCGAATTAACGCCTTTTTGATGACGTTATCCTGAACTTCAAGTATCTCAAATTCATAGTCACTCACTTTTATTTTATTACCGACAACAGGTAAGTCACCTAGCTCTTCAATAATGACACCATTGATTGTTCGAGCTTCATCTTCAGGTAAATGCCAACCAAAAGCTTTATTGATATCTCGAATATTTGTTGTGCCATCAACTAATAATGAGCCATCTTTTTGAGGGATAACTTCTTCTGCTAAAGAAGGGGACATCGAGGTAGTAAAGTCACCTACGATCTCTTCAAGGATATCTTCAACGGTTACTAAACCTTGAATTTCACCATATTCATCAACCACAACACCCGCTTTTTCATTATTACGTTGGAAGTTGACGAGTTGCAGGTTTAACGGTGTGCTTTCTGGAATAAAATAGATTTTATCGGCAGCTTTCATCAGAATTTGTTTGGTAAACTCTTTTTTCTCAGTCATTAAGCGATAAGCTTCTCGTACTCGCAACATACCAATCGCATCGTCAAGAGTATCACGATAAAGCACAATTCGACCGTGAGGAGAATGAGTTAACTGTCTTACGATAGATTTCCACTCGTCATTGACATCGATACCAAAAATTTCATTTCTTGGCACCATAATATCGCCAATCGTCACTTTTTCTAAATCTAAAATCGATAGCAACATATTCTGATTTCTTTGCGAAAGCTTTGATTTAGATTCATTAACGATAGTTCTTAACTCTTCTTTTGATACCGCATTTCCCTGTATTACAGGGGATTTAATACCAAAAATACGCATCAGTATTAATGTGATTTTATTAAAAAACCAAACAATAGGTAGCATCAGTTTTTGCAAAGGAGAGAGAATAATGCTACTTGGATAAGCAACACGCTCTGGATAAAGTGCCGCAATTGATTTTGGAAGCACTTCAGCAAAAATAAGGATAACAAAGGTCAGCACACCGGTGGATATTGCTACACCAGCATCACCGTATAAACGCATACCAACAATGGTAGCTAGTGCAGACGCAACAATATTAATCAGATTATTGCCAATCAATACTAAACTAATCAATCTGTCAGGACGTTGTAATAATTTTTCCACACGTTTTGCAGAGCGGTTTCCTTGTTTTGCTGCATGACGAAGACGATAGCGATTAATCGTCATCATACTGGTTTCAGTCCCGGAAAAATAAGCTGAGGCAATAATCATACATACAAGTATGATAATGAGCGTAGTTGTCGACACATGCTCCAAAATTGAGATCCTTTTGCTACCCTAAAATAGAAAATTAATTAAGCACTAACTCTTGTAATAAACGATTACCAAAAAAAGCTAATGTTAAAATAATAGCGCCAATCAAATTAAAGATAATGACTTTCTTTCCTCTCCATCCTTCTCGGAAATGTCCCCATAATAAAATGATGTAAACAAACCAAGCAATGATAGAGAAAATAGATTTATGGATATTTTCTTTACCAAAAATATTATCCATATACACCAAACCAGTACATAAGGTCAGTGTCAGTAATACCACACCCACTTGTGTGATATGAAACATTTTACGCTCAATTGACATTAATGGTGGCATTTGAGGTGAGAATTTTAGTTTCTTATTTTTTAGTTGATAGTCAAGCCAACTAAGTTGTAAAGCATATAAAGCGGCAATTAACAGTGTGGCATAGCTTAATAAAGCCAATCCAATATGAATAAAGAGTGATGTGCTACTTTCAAGATGTGTAACAAATTCACCCGGCATCAATGCTGCAATAACAAGATTGACTATTGCGAAACAATAAACAATAGGCAGTAAGAACCATGCTCGGCCACGAGAAGCCACAATCGTCATAATAACGCAGACCATCAGACTAACAATTGCACCTAGATTGGTGAGTGAAAGGTTCTGTCCGCTGTGAGGACGGAAAATTAAAAATTTTAATGAAATGGCATGTGCAATCAGTGCAATTACCGCAAATAGTAGAGCTAATCCGCGGTATCCATTCTGCTCTTTTCGTAACAGACCGGGCAAAAACAGCACCAGACTGAGTAAATAAGCGCAGACAGCGACGATAGAGATTGATATAACGGGCATAGTTTCGCTTACATATATTGTTTGAATAACTTCCTAGTATAGCGCTAGGAGCATACGGCTCCAACTATTGAAGTCATTAAGCTTAAATCTCTATGCAGAGATCCGCGAGTCATCGTGATATAATCGGTGGCATACATGACCGATAAGCCCAACTTTAACACTGAGCTAAGATAATGTTTGAGAATTTAAGTGACAGACTATCGCGCACATTGCGCAATATAAGCGGTCGAGGAAGACTGACCGAAGAAAACATTAAAGAGACACTACGTGAAGTACGTATGGCTTTATTAGAAGCCGACGTTGCCTTACCTGTGGTCCGTGATTTTATCGCGCGCGTCAAAGAGAGCGCTGTAGGGCATGAAGTTAACAAAAGCCTGACACCGGGTCAGGAGTTTGTGAAGATTGTTCAAAATGAACTCGTCAATGCGATGGGGGAAGTGAATACTGACCTTGATCTATCAGCACAACCGCCAGCTGTTGTATTAATGGCAGGTTTACAAGGTGCCGGTAAAACGACCAGTGTCGCAAAATTAGGTAAATTCTTAAAAGAGAAAAAGAAGAAAAAAGTTCTTGTTGTTTCTGCTGACGTTTATCGCCCAGCAGCGATTAAACAGCTTGAAACGTTAGCCGAAACGGTTGGCATTGATTTCTTCCCTTCTACTGTTCAAGAAAATCCAGTCACAATTGCAAGTAATGCATTAAAACATGCACAACTTCAATTCTATGATGTATTGCTGGTGGATACAGCAGGTCGTTTACACGTAGATGAAGGCATGATGGAAGAGATCCAACTTCTCCATAAAGCCATTAATCCAGTTGAAACTCTGTTTGTTGTTGACGCCATGACGGGGCAAGATGCGGCAAATACAGCAAAAGCATTTAATGAAGCATTGCCATTAACAGGGGTTGTATTAACCAAAGTTGATGGTGATGCGCGCGGTGGTGCGGCATTATCAATCCGCCATATCACCGGTAAGCCAATTAAATTCCTCGGTGTTGGGGAAAAAACAGAAGCCTTAGAACCTTTCCACCCAGATCGTATCGCCTCTCGTATTTTGGGAATGGGTGATGTTCTGTCTTTGATTGAAGACATTGAAAGCAAAGTTGATAGAGCTCAGGCTGAAAAGCTAGCGACAAAACTTAAAAAAGGTGATGGCTTTGATCTAAATGATTTCTTAGATCAATTAAAGCAAATGAAGAACATGGGCGGCATGGCGAGTATGTTAAGCAAAATGCCGGGTATGTCTCAGGTGCCAGATGCAGTAAAATCACAAATGGATGATTCAATTTTAGTGAAAATGGAAGCGATTATTAATTCCATGACTAAAAAAGAACGTCAAAAACCGGAAATCATCAAAGGTTCCAGAAAACGCCGTATTGCAGCGGGGTCAGGAACACAAGTGCAAGACGTCAACCGTTTGTTAAAGCAGTTTGATGATATGCAACGTATGATGAAAAAAATGAAAAAAGGTGGCATGGCTAAGATGATGCGTAGCATGAAAGGTATGATGCCACCTGGATTTCCAGGCCGATAAAATCAAAAAACCTGAAAAAAAACGTGCTTTGGATTGCTTTTTTCGCCAAAGTGAGTAAACTTTTCGGGCTTTTTATATGACAACCGGACTCCGTTCCTCGATGGCGTCTGGTTGTTTTATTAACTAATGAGGATGTTATGGTAACAATTCGTTTAGCTCGTGGCGGCGCAAAAAAGCGTCCGTTTTATCAAGTAGTAGTAACCGATAGCCGCAATGCGCGTGATGGTCGTTTCATTGAGCGTGTAGGCTTTTATAACCCACTGGCAACCGGTAATGCAGAAGAATTACGTTTAGACGTAGACCGTGTTGAACATTGGGTTGCTCAAGGCGCAACAGTTTCAGAACGTGTTGCTGGCCTGATCAAATCAGCGAAGAAAAGCGCTTAATCTGTCGCGGTGGTAACAATGAGCGGACAAAAAACCTTAAAAGAGCCTGTAGAACCTATTGTTATGGGTAAGTTGGGTTCACCTTACGGGATCCGTGGTTGGCTCAGAGTTTTTTCCTCCACCGAACACGCCGAAAACATTTTTGAATATCAACCGTGGTTTATTCAGCGTCATGGACAGTGGGAAACCATTGAAATTGAAAGTTGGAAACATCACAACCAAGATATTATCGTCAAGCTAAAAGGTATTGATGACAGAGATGCGGCTAATTTCCTGACTAATTTTGAAATTGTCGTTAATAGTTCGCAACTTCCAGAACTTGAAGGTGAATATTACTGGAAAGATCTGATGGGTTGCCATGTAGAAACGGATAAAGGCTACGATCTAGGTGTCGTTACAGACATGATGGAAACGGGCTCAAATGATGTCATGGTAATTAAAGCGAATCTGAAAGATGCGTTCGGTATCGGGGAACGGTTAGTTCCGTTTCTTGATGGGCAGGTTATCAAGAAAGTCGATCTCTCAGCGAAAAAAATTATCGTTGATTGGGATCCTGGTTTTTAGATTATCCGGTTAACGGTTCTCAATAGTGGGACACAAAAATGTGGATTGGGGTAATTAGCCTATTTCCAGAAATGTTCCGCTCTATAACCGAGTACGGGGTGACTGGTCGGGCAGTGAAGCATGGTCTGCTCAATGTAGAATGTTGGAATCCCCGAGATTTTACATACGACAGACACAATACCGTTGATGATCGTCCTTATGGCGGTGGTCCCGGTATGTTGATGATGGTTCAACCTTTAAGAGAAGCCATTCATCAAGCGAAAGCTGCGGCAGGTGATGGAGCAAAGGTGATTTATTTATCACCTCAGGGACGCAAACTCGATCAACAAGGAGTTTGTGAACTGGCTACGAATGAGAAACTAATTCTAGTTTGTGGTCGGTATGAAGGTATAGACGAGCGTGTCATTCAGACTGAAATCGATGAAGAGTGGTCTGTAGGTGATTACGTATTAAGTGGTGGGGAATTACCTGCCATGATAATGATAGATGCAGTAGCGCGCTTTGTACCGGGTGTTCTCGGACACGCAGCCTCTGCGAAAGAAGATTCTTTTGCTGACGGTTTACTGGATCATCCTCACTATACTCGCCCAGAGGTTTTAGATGGTATGGAAGTTCCGGCAGTTTTACTGTCAGGCAACCATGCTCATATTAATCGCTGGCGCATGAAACAATCACTGGGTCGAACCTGGCTAAGAAGACCTGAGCTTCTGGAAAGCCTAGCTCTGACTGACGAGCAAAGAGTGCTGTTAACAGAGTTCCAACGGGAACATCTGTCAGGAACAGCAGAGTAAGTCTGACACAAGATGTCATTAATATCAGTTTACCTAGGGTAAGAGAGTTATTATGAGCAATATTATTAAACAAATCGAACAAGAACAGATGAAGCAAGATGTTCCTTCATTCCGTCCTGGTGACACTTTAGAAGTTAAAGTATGGGTTGTTGAAGGTTCTAAAAAGCGTCTGCAGGCATTCGAGGGCGTGGTTATCGCTATCCGTAACCGCGGTCTGCACTCTGCATTCACTGTTCGTAAAATTTCTAATGGCGAAGGTGTTGAGCGTGTATTCCAAACTCACTCTCCAGTCGTAGATAGCATCACTGTTAAACGTCGTGGTGCGGTTCGTCAAGCTAAACTGTACTACCTGCGTGAGCGTTCAGGTAAGGCTGCTCGTATCAAAGAGCGTCTTAACGCTAAATAATACGCTTTCGCACATCCGAAAGTTATTGTTAAAAGGTCAGCATTTGCTGACCTTTTTTTATATCCCTTATATTAAAAAATATTGTTTATTAGTTTTTTCTCTTTTACTTTTTATATCCCCATCTTATTTATTCTTCTTATGTCGAGATTCATTAAAAGACAGGGTGTGAATTTTTATTTACATATTTGAGTTTTAATTTAATCCTCATCACGTTATTTTTATCTCGTTTTATATTTGTAACTAGCTGTTATTTATAATTTATTTGTATTGAAGATTACCGCTGTAAAGATTGGATTACAATGATGTCAAATTTATTGAAAATATGGATTGATTTCTTTACATTGCATGTTATCTTATCTTTCAGACACACAAAAAATCACAATGACAGATATAAAAAAGGTAAAGATTATGATCATGCAAAAAGACGCACTCAATAATGTGAATATCAGCGAAGAGCTGGTTTTAATTACTCCAGAAGAGTTAAAACAAAAATACCCATTGAGTCGCAATGATCTGCATGCCATTGCTCAGTCACGTCAAACAATTTCTGAAATTGTTCAACGCCGTGATCCTCGCTTACTCGTGGTATGTGGGCCTTGTTCTATTCATGATGTCGATGTTGCGTTAGATTACGCAAAACGTCTGAAAGTCTTAGCGTCTGAATTAAGTGATAGTCTGTACATTGTGATGCGTGTCTACTTTGAAAAACCTCGTACAACCGTTGGCTGGAAAGGCTTAATTAGCGATCCATTTATGGATGGTAGCTTTGAAATGGAAAAAGGGCTACATATTGCCCGTAAGTTGCTGACCGAACTAGTACAATTAGGCCTGCCTCTGGCAACTGAAGCGTTAGATCCAAATAATCCACAATACTTAGGTGATTTATTTAGTTGGTCTGCGATTGGTGCTAGAACTACTGAATCTCAAACTCACCGTGAAATGGCATCAGGGCTTTCAATGCCAGTTGGATTTAAAAACGGAACAGATGGTAATTTAGATACCGCAATTAACGCGATGAAAGCGGCTTCTATGCCACACCGTTTTATGGGAATTAATCAATCAGGACAAGTTTGCTTATTACAAACACAAGGTAACCCTGATGGTCATGTGATTTTACGTGGTGGTAAAACACCAAACTACCATGAAGAAGATGTTGCTCAATGCGAAGCCCAAATGGTAAAAGCAGGATTAAAACCATCATTAATGATTGATTGTAGTCATGGTAACTCTAACAAAGATTTCCGTCGTCAAACGGCAGTGGTTGATTCAGTGATTGAGCAAATCACTAAAGGTAATGAATCTATCACTGGTATTATGTTAGAAAGCCATATTAATGAAGGCAATCAATCATCAGAGCAATCGCGTAGTGAAATGAAATACGGTGTCTCAGTAACAGATGCATGTATTAGTTGGGAAACAACAGAGTCAGTGTTAAGAAATTTACATGCTCAACTTTCTCCGATTTTGGCTCAGCGTGAAGCACAGTTAAAAAAAGTTAGTTAAGTTAGATAATCATAAAGAAAAAAGAGGCAAGCATAGATGGCTGAAGAATTACAAGGTTTGCGTGAGCAAATTGATCAGGTAGATAAATCACTGCTTTCTTTACTCGCAAAAAGAATGCAACTGGTAGCTGAAGTGGGTGAAGTTAAAAATCGCCACGGCTTACCGATTTATGCACCTGATAGAGAAGCCTCTATGCTTGCTTCTCGTCGTAATGATGCACAAAAGATGGGAATTTCCCCAGATTTAATTGAAGATGTATTACGTCGAGTAATGCGAGAATCCTATACTAAAGAGAATGATAAAGGATTTAAAACTCTTAACCCTCAACTTGGTAAAATCGTTATTGTGGGAGGAAATGGGAAAATGGGTAAACTATTTTCTCGTTTGTTTATACTCTCTGGTTATCAAGTTGAAAGCTTAGAAGCGGATGAATGGCAAACTAAGTCGCCAGCTATTTTTGATGATGTAGGAATGGTGATTATCAGTGTGCCTATTCATTTAACTGTTGAGGTTATTGAAAAACTTCCTGTATTACCTGAAAACTGTTTACTTGTAGATCTTGCTTCTATTAAAAAAGCCCCTCTAGAGGCGATGTTAAAAGCGCATAATGGGCCTGTTTTAGGTCTTCATCCAATGTTTGGCCCTGATGTACCTAGCTTAGCAAAGCAGGTTGTGGCATACAGTGAAGGACGAAACCATACTTCATTTGAATGGTTGTTAGAGCAATTAATGGTATGGGGAGCAAGAATTGAGGCTATTGCGCCAGAAGAACATGATAAAAACATGAGTTTTATTCAAGCTCTTCGACATTTTACTACTTTTGCTTATGGCCAGCATTTAGCAAAAGAAAAAGTTGATTTGGCAAGTTTACTGCGACTCTCATCACCTATTTATCGCTTAGAATTGGCAATGATAGGGCGCTTATTTGCTCAGGACCCACAACTGTATGCTGATATTATTTTGTCATCAAAAGAGAATATTGAATTAATTCGTAGATATCATCACTCATTAGGTCAAGCTATCGATCTATTAGATATAAATGCAAAGGGTGAGTTTATCCATTCATTTAATAACGTGAGTGATTGGTTTGGTGATTATGCTTCTCAATTTATGAAAGAGAGTGGTGTATTATTACAAAAAGCGAATGATAGCCGAATCTAGTTAAATTATTTGTTATATAAAAGGCCGAGCAATAAATAAATTGTTCGGCCTTTTTATTTTATTAATTACTCCATTTTTAGCTTATCGCCACTCATCATCACAAGGTGGCCAAACACAACCACTAGGATCTGAAGTATTACTATTACTTTGAGAATATTCATTTATTGATGCTCTATTTTCTTTTACTTCTTCATAAAAATGAGCGCTTGCATAACTAGTGAATAAAAATGAGAGTATTAGTATATATTTTTTATTCATAAAAGTTCCTTTTTAAATAATATGTTATAAGTCAATAGTCTTTGGGATCAGGACAAGGACTTACTGTGCAACGACTCAAATCTGATTGAGACGTTAATGAATAAGCGTAATAACTCTCTTGTGATTGAACTTCATCTACGTTATTAGTAAAAAATAGACTTAAAATCAGTATGATAAAAGTATTCATATTATCTCCCTATCATTTCAAAAATTTAATAATAGATAAAAACCACCTATTTTTATTCAGAAAATAAAAGTAGAGAAATATAAATATACATTTAAAAACAATGGGATAAATATCTAATTTTATCAATAGACTAATCCATCTTATATTTATTGTTATTTAATTGTTATTGTTGGGTTTAATTAAAGAATAATTAATGTTCGATATTGTCTTTTTATTAAAAGTTATTTGTTGATGAGATCTTAAAACTGAATGAAATTAAAAGGTATTATGAAAACTATAACAATGATCAAAAAAATGACTATAACAAATATCGTAAATTATATTTTATAAACTCTTTTTTTTGCAAGAAGTGCTAAAAACTCAATTGTATTATTTTTTATTTATATTCCGACGTGTTTTTCAAGGGGTAATTTATGGATTTTTTAATACAACTCGCCATTATATTAGTGTGTCTATTTTATGGGGCAAGGAAAGGGGGAATTGCATTAGGTCTATTAGGTGGTGTAGGTCTGGTTATTTTGGTTTTCATTTTTAAACTCCCTCCGGGAAAACCACCTGTTGATGTAATGTTAGTTATTATTGCCGTTGTCTCTGCATCAGCAACATTACAAGCATCTGGTGGGTTAGATGTTATGTTGCAAATAGCAGAAAAGTTATTACGTAAAAATCCAAAATATATTTCTATTGTTGCACCACTCGTAACTTGTACTCTTACAATATTATGTGGTACTGGACACGTTGTTTATACCATATTGCCAATTATTTATGACGTGTCGATTAAAAATAATATTCGCCCTGAAAGACCAATGGCGGCAAGTACAATTGGCTCTCAAATGGGAATTATTGCTAGCCCAGTTTCCGTTGCCGTTGTTACATTAGTCGCAATGCTCGGCGATGTAACTTTTAATGGTAAACACCTTGAGTTTTTAGATTTATTAGCAATTACTATTCCTTCCACTTTTATTGGTATTTTAGCCATTGGTATCTTTAGCTGGTTTAGAGGAAAAGACTTAGATAAAGATCAACGCTTCCAAGAATTTGTTTCAGTACCTGAAAACCATGATTATGTTTATGGTGATACAGCAACACTTCTAGATAAAAAGCTCCCAATGAAAAACTGGGTAGCAATGTGGATATTTTTAGGTGCAATTGCTGTTGTTGCAATATTAGGTGCTTTCTCTGAAATACGTCCTGTATTTAATGGTAAACCATTATCTATGGTACTTGTTATTCAGATGTTTATGTTATTGGCTGGCGCATCAATTATCATTATTTGTAAAACCAACCCTTCTCTTATTTCTAAAAATGAAGTATTCCGTTCAGGGATGATAGCAATTGTTGCTGTGTATGGTATTGCTTGGATGGCAGAGACAATGTTCTCTGCGCATATGAAAGAAATAGAAGCAGCATTGGGGCAATTAGTACGAGAATACCCTTGGGCATATGCGGTTGTCTTATTATTAGTATCTAAGTTTGTTAACTCTCAAGCGGCGGCTTTGGCTGCGATTGTTCCTTTAGCATTGGGTATTGGTGTTGATCCTGCATATATTATTGCATCGGCACCAGCTTGCTATGGTTATTATATTCTGCCAACTTATCCTAGTGACTTAGCTGCAATTCAATTTGACCGTTCTGGTACAACTCGAATAGGGCGTTTTGTTATTAACCACAGCTTTATTTTACCGGGATTAATTGGTGTAACAGTTTCCTGTGTCTTTGGCTGGGTATTTGCTGCGATGTATGGTTTCTTATAATTAACGTTAAATAAGAACGTAAAAGAAAAGCCAGATAGTTATATGCTATCTGGCTTTTATCTTTGTATGAGGTTATTTCACTTCAACAGGCACAACATTTTCTGAAGGGTAACAGCCTAATATTTTTAATGAGCGTGTTGTTTGTGATAAATCGTGTAAGGCTTTTTGCATATTGATATCACGTAAATTTGCTTGAACATCAATATAAAACATTTCTTCCCAAGGAGTACCATTAATAGGACGCGACTCGAGTTTTGTCATAATAATGTCGTATTTTTTTAAAATCATTAATGCATCAACTAATGCACCCGCTTGTTGTCCTGTTGCCATTAAGAAGGTTGTTTTAGCAGGAACTTGGTCTGAAACATCAATCGCTTTTCGCGCAATAACAATAAAGCGAGTTACGTTTATTTGCTGGTTTGCTAAATTATTGGCTAAGGGTTTTAAACCATAAAGAGAGCCGCCGGCTTCACTACCAATAGCAGCAACGAGTGGCGATTGTGCAAGAGCTACTTTTTCCATTGCAGCTGCTGTACTTTCGCAATATTCAATCTTCCAGTTTGGATACTGGTTTAAATAATGACTACATTGTTGGAAGGGTTGAGGGTGACTATAAATCGTTTGCAATTCTTCTGGACTGCTATCAACACTCGTTAAAAGCGCATGATTAATAGGGATGCGAATTTCCCCAACAATAGAGATTGATGTTGTTTGCAGTAAATCGTAAACATCATTAATTGCACCAGAGCTGGTATTTTCAATTGGCAGTAAACCGTAATCAGCTTGGCCGGTATCGACAAGTGTAAAAATGTCGTCAAATTTCTGACAAGCACAATCAACGAAAGTATCAAAATGGCGAGCTGCATATTGACGAGCGGCAATATGTGAATAAGAGCCTTTAGGCCCTAAATAAGCAATTCTAGCTGACTCATTAGGTGTTGCATTAAGATGTTGTTGTAGGATGGCTTGTTGCGTTAAGACAGAGTCTTCAATGATCATTTGAAAAATACGACTAATATAAAAACCATCTAGCCCAACGTTTTTTCCTTTCTCAATTAATAAATCAAGTAATTCACGCTCACGATTTTTATCTCTAATAGGGCGATGTGTATTCAATTTAAATTGAGCGACATCAGCAGATAATTGGCGTCTGTTTGCTAACAACGTTAGTAATTCTGAATCTAACGTCGTGATTTTATCTCTGATTGCTAATAAATCGAGTTTTTCCATGTTTAAGCCCTATACCGTTATATCATACCATCATAAATAAAAAAGCCTCCAGTTGGAGGCTATTGTCGTTCTTACTTTTCTTTCTGAAATGACAAAGCCTCTTAATGAAAGAGTAAAAAGAAAAAGAAGAAAGGCAAATGTGAATGTTTGTTCATTATATTGATTGGTAAATTATTTAACATATAGCTATCAAACATGATGATGTGAAAGGAGTCAAGAAAAATACAATAAAAAGCGCATCACGAGGATGCGCAGAGGCGTTTTGAGTCAGTGATTTATTCTAATTTTTAATCTTGCTTTACTATTTACATTTCATCGACAAGTAAATTCTCTTCTTTCAGGCTGTTATCAGCTCGACGAGATTCGTTTTTATGCTGAACTTTGTTTAATTGACGTTCAAGTTTTGCGAGTAAGTCATTAATTGCAACATACATATCGGCGTGTTGTGCATTAGCGACCAGTTGCCCATTTGGTATATGAATGCTGGCATCAACACTAAAACCTTTAGGATCTTTTGTAAGAATAATATGAGGATTGATTAAATTCACCTGCCATTTATTGAGTTTAGTTAGACGGCTTTCAATGTGTTCACGTAGTGCTGGGGTAATTTCCATTTGTTTGCTAGTAATATTTATAATCATATAGTTACCTCTTTATTACTCCGCCTTCGATAACTTCAGAATATCGTGATACACAATTTAAAACATGATCAAAATCACTTTTTGTTAGATGTATGTGTAACTAGTAATAGAAACGTGACAAATGATAAATAGATGAAAAAGACCGCTTGTTAAGTTGCATTTATTCAGTCATATTAGAAAGGTTGGGCTGATGAAAAGTAAAGATAATTTAGCTAGAAAAGAATAAAAAAACAGCAGCGATAAGCTGCTGTTTTTGATGGTGATATTTTAGTTAGGTTGGATTTGCTGCGATCAATGAAGCTACTTTTTCAGCTTCTTGTGTCAGACCTAATTCTTTATAAGCGTTTTCCATGTAGACAAGCGCATCACGTGTGGCTTGTGTATCAGGATAATCACGCATCATTTGCTCTACTCTATTAATAACCGCGACATAAGCTCCTCGTTTAGTATAGAATTTCGCAACAGAAAGCTCATACTTCGCTAAACGGTTTTTAAGAAAGACTAGGCGTTTGGTTGCATCGGCGACATAAAGGCTGTCTGGATAGTAACGAACTAATTGACTAAAATCTTTAAATGCTACGATTGCATGTTGAGGATCACGGTCTGAACGATCAATACCAAAGAATCCTTGTAATGCACTATCATCTAATGCTTGAGCTGTTAAGCCACGCATATAAAGAACATAGTCGATATTAGGATGGGTTGGGTTTAATCGCATAAAACGGTCGATTGCAGAAATCGCCATTGGTAGTTCTGCTGATTTATAATAAGCATAAATCAGATCGAGTTGAACTTGTTGCGAGTAAGGACCAAAAGGATAGCGATTATCGAGAGACTCTAATTGTTTGATAGCCGCTCCATAATTGCCATCTAGCAATTTTTCCTGACTGGTTGAGTAAAGCTCAGAAGGCGACATATTGGCAGTAGCGTCTTTGTCTGAACTCGAACAGCCAGCAAGTAACAGGCTTACAGTGGCCGCTGCCACCAGGTATTTAATGCGTCTCATCACGTATTGATTATCCTCTGAATAGGTTTGGGGAGTCTCTCCGTGAAGCTCCCCTGAAATCGGTTACACTATAACTCATTTTAAATGAAACGGCTGTGCCGTCAAAACACTAACTTAATTAATAGAAAATTATTTATGTCTCAACAAATACGACTTAATGCTACAGTCGCAGATTCACAGCTGGGTCAACGCTTAGATCAAGCTTTGGCCGAAATGTTCCCTGATTATTCAAGATCTCGTATAAAAGAGTGGATCTTAGACAATAGAGTGCAGGTTAACGATAAAATCATCAATAAGCCAAAAGAAAAAATGCTTGGCGGTGAAAAAATTGAAGTCGATGCCTTAATTGAAGAGGAAGTTCGCTGGGAGCCTCAGAATATTCCGTTAAATATCGTCTATGAAGATGATGATATTTTAGTTATCAATAAGCCAAGAGATCTCGTTGTACATCCTGGTGCTGGTAACCCAGATGGCACCGTATTAAATGCATTACTTTATCGCTATCCAGAGATTGCTAATGTACCTCGTGCGGGTATTGTCCACCGATTGGATAAAGATACAACAGGTTTAATGGTTGTTGCAAAAACTGTTCCTGCTCAAACGCATTTAGTAGAAGCTTTACAACGTCGTGAAATCACCCGTGAGTATGAAGCGGTTGCAACAGGAAGAATGACGGCAGGTGGATTAGTGAATGAACCTATTTCTCGACATCCAACTAAACGTACTCATATGGCTGTGCACCCAATGGGTAAACCAGCAGTAACACATTATCGTGTAATGGAGCATTTCCGTGCTCATACACGTTTGCGTTTACGTTTAGAAACAGGCCGTACTCACCAAATTCGTGTTCATATGGCTCATATTCACCATGCGTTAATTGGTGATCAGCTTTATGCAGGAAGACCCCGTCCTTTAAAAGGGGCTTCAGATGAGTTACGTGAAACGTTACGTTTATTTGATAGACAAGCTCTACACGCAACGATGCTACGTCTTTATCATCCAATAACGGGTATTGAAATGGAATGGCATGCACCATTACCTGATGATATGGTTAAGCTTATCGATGTGCTAAAAGCTGACGTTGAACAATTTAAAGATGAAATGGATTGGTAAATGACTTCATTGATTTTTCCAGATTGGCCACAACCTGAAAATATTGGGTCTTGTAGTACCTTGAGAGAAGGAGGGATTAGTTTGCCACCTTATAATAGCCTCAACTTAGGTACTCATGTTGGTGATAAATTGTCTGATGTTGAAGAAAATAGACGCAGACTGTGTCAACAAGCTCAATTGCCTGAAATGCCACTATGGCTCGAACAAGTTCATGGCACACATGTTGTTACACTAAATACTGAGAAAAATAATGAAGTACAAGGTGATGCCCTTTACACCTCTACTGAAAAAAAAGTTTGTGCAATTATGACGGCAGATTGTTTGCCTGTCCTTTTTACAACTATTGATGGAACAGAAGTTGGCGCAGCTCATGGTGGGTGGCGAGGGCTTTGCCACGGTGTATTACAAAATACACTTGCGCATTTTAAAGCACCTAAAGATCAAATTATGGCATGGTTAGGTCCTGCAATTGGACCAACCGCTTTTGAGGTCGGTGCAGAAGTTCGGTTGGCGTTTATCGAAAAAAATATTGCCTTTGAGCCTGCTTTTATTCCCCACAATGGTAAATACTTAGCTAATATTTATATGTTAGCGAGAATAATCTTACAGGAAAGTGGGGTAACTCAGATTTATGGTGGTGATTTTTGTACTGTAACTGATCCATCGCGTTTTTTCTCTTATAGGCGAGAGCATATAACAGGGCGAATGGCATCATTAATCTGGATTAAATAAACTTCCTCTCAATGTTTTTCTCACTTATCTCAAATATTGATAAATATTTTTGCTCAAAATTTTTATTTTGAGCTTGAATATTGTCAAAATGACCTCATCTATTCTCCAGTTACGAATTTTACTTTAAATTTTACTTGGAGGTGTTATGCGTCTGGATAAATTAACCAATAAATTCCAGCAAGCTCTCGCAGACGCCCAGTCATTGGCACTTGGGAACGATAATCAATTTATAGAACCCATACATTTACTGAGTGCGTTATTTAATCAACAAGGTGGCTCAATTCGCCCTCTATTAACATCTGTAGGTGTTAATGCATCGCAATTTAACGAGCGGATTAATGATGCTTTGTCTCGATTACCTAAAGTCGAAGGTGCTGGTGGAGAGGTTCATCCCTCAAATGATTTAATTAAGCACCTTAATTTGTGCGATAAATTGGCACAGAAAAAAGGTGATGAATTTATTTCATCAGAGCTCTTTCTTTTAGCTGCTATGGAAACCGGTGGTCAAGTTGCTGACATGCTAAAAGCAGCCGGAGCGAATAAAGCAAGTCTTGAGATAGCGATTGAAAAAATACGTGGTGGAGAAACAGTGAACGATCAAAATGCAGAAGATCAACGTCAGGCATTGAAAAAATATACTGTGGATTTAACGGAAAGAGCAGAACAAGGCAAACTCGATCCTGTCATTGGTCGTGATGAAGAAATAAGAAGAACTATTCAAGTTCTACAGCGCCGTACTAAAAATAACCCTGTACTTATTGGTGAACCGGGGGTAGGTAAAACGGCAATAGTTGAAGGTTTAGCTCAACGTATTGTTAATGGTGAAGTCCCCGAAGGTTTAAAAAATAAACGTGTACTTTCTTTGGATATGGGCTCGTTATTAGCTGGTGCTAAATATCGTGGTGAATTTGAAGAGCGTTTAAAAGCCGTTTTAAATGATTTATCTAAACAGGAAGGTAGCGTTATTCTGTTTATTGATGAATTACACACAATGGTTGGCGCAGGTAAAGCCGATGGCGCTATGGATGCGGGAAATATGTTAAAGCCTGCATTAGCTCGCGGTGAGTTGCATTGTGTGGGGGCAACAACACTTGATGAATATCGTCAATACATTGAAAAAGATGCGGCATTAGAGCGTCGTTTCCAAAAAGTGTATGTGGCAGAGCCAACAGTAGAAGACACAATCGCTATTTTGCGTGGTCTGAAAGAACGTTATGAGCTTCATCATCATGTTCAAATTACCGATCCTGCGATTGTTGCCGCAGCGACTTTATCTCATCGCTATATTTCTGACCGTATGTTGCCAGATAAAGCGATTGACTTAATTGATGAAGCGGGTGCAAGCCTACGTATGCAAATGGATTCAAAACCAGAAGCATTAGATAGACTTGATAGACGTATTATTCAGCTTAAACTTGAGCAACAAGCACTGCAAAAAGAGTCTGATGATGCAAGTAAAAAACGTTTAGAAATGCTAAATGAAGAACTTGCTGAAAAAGAGAAAGAATATTCTGTTTTAGAAGAAGAGTGGAAAGCAGAAAAAGCGGAGCTTACGGGTACTCAGCATATTAAGTCTGAATTAGAGCAAGCACGTATTGCATTAGAACAAGCTCGCCGTAGTGGTGATTTAGCTAAAATGTCAGAGATCCAATATGGACAAATTCCGACATTAGAAAAACAGCTTGCCGAAGCTAATAAAGCTGAAGATAAGCATATGAAGCTGTTACGCAATAAAGTCACTGATGCTGAAATTGCTGAGATCTTAGCACGTTGGACTGGTATTCCTGTATCTAGAATGCTAGAGGGGGAACGTGAAAAACTGCTAAGAATGGAACAAGAATTACATAGACGTGTTATTGGCCAGGCTGAGGCTGTAAGTGCAGTATCTAATGCTATCCGTCGTAGTCGTGCTGGATTATCTGATCCTAATCGCCCAATAGGTTCGTTCTTATTCTTAGGACCAACAGGGGTTGGTAAGACTGAGTTGTGTAAAGCACTAGCGAACTTCTTGTTTGATAGTGATGATGCAATGGTTCGTATCGATATGTCTGAGTTTATGGAAAAACACTCCGTTTCTCGTTTAGTAGGGGCGCCTCCAGGATATGTTGGTTACGAAGAAGGTGGATACTTAACAGAAGCCGTTCGTCGTCGCCCTTATTCAGTCATCTTATTAGATGAAGTTGAAAAAGCGCATCCAGATGTATTCAATATCTTATTACAAGTATTGGATGATGGTCGTTTAACGGATGGACAAGGTAGAACTGTCGATTTTCGTAATACAGTTGTGATTATGACATCGAACTTAGGGTCTGATTTAATTCAAGAACGTTTCGGGACAATTGATTACCCTGAAATGAAAACTATTGTGATGGATGTTGTTGGCCATCATTTCAGACCAGAGTTTATTAACCGTATTGATGAAGTTGTGGTATTCCACCCATTAGGTAAAGAAAATATTGCTGCGATTGCACAAATTCAGTTGCGTCGTTTATACCAGCGTTTAGAAGAACGTGGTTATCACGTTACAATTACAGGCGCTGCATTAGAGAAATTGAGCGAAGTTGGATTCGATCCAATTTATGGTGCTCGTCCATTGAAACGAGCTATCCAGCAAGAGGTTGAAAACCCATTAGCTCAAGATATCTTGTCTGGCAAATTATTACCGGGTAAAGAGATTATCTTAGATTTAGATGACAATAAGATAATTGCAAAACAGTAATAGAGCTTCTTTTCTATTGATTCTGATAAAGAAGAGATGCCATTAAATTGAAAAAGAGGCTTATATAAGCCTCTTTTTTTATGTTTTATGTCTTAATGAGGGAGAATAAAGATAATCTACAAATAGTGTTTTTTATATTTGAAACTTTTTTAGGCAAAGATTGTCTATTATTTACACTAAAAAGAGCGATTTGATTACTAAGTGCGCTGTCGGAAAGTTTTTTTAAAATAATACTTGTCAGATTCAGAAAACTCCCTATAATGCGCCCTCGTTGTCACGGCAAACCACGCTAAGTGAGTTAGCCGAGAGAACAAAGAAAAAAAGTGAAAAGCCTTGAAAATAAACGCTTGACACCGAATGAGGAAGATGTAGAATGCACCTCCTCGCAACAACGCAGAAGACCGGAAACGGCAGCGAATGTTGCACTGCTCTTTAACAAATTATCAGACAATCTGTGTGGGCACTCGCAGAGACGATATCTTCTAAAATATTAGATGTATCAAGTCTTGAAGAGTGAACAACAAAAGTAAATTCATTTATGAATAGCTAAGTTTTCGATTTCTTTGAGCATCAAACACTTTTAATTGAAGAGTTTGATCATGGCTCAGATTGAACGCTGGCGGCAGGCCTAACACATGCAAGTCGAGCGGTAACAGGAGAAAGCTTGCTTTCTTGCTGACGAGCGGCGGACGGGTGAGTAATGTATGGGGATCTGCCCGATAGAGGGGGATAACTACTGGAAACGGTGGCTAATACCGCATGACGTCTACGGACCAAAGCAGGGGCTCTTCGGACCTTGCGCTATCGGATGAACCCATATGGGATTAGCTAGTAGGTGGGGTAATGGCTCACCTAGGCGACGATCTCTAGCTGGTCTGAGAGGATGATCAGCCACACTGGGACTGAGACACGGCCCAGACTCCTACGGGAGGCAGCAGTGGGGAATATTGCACAATGGGCGCAAGCCTGATGCAGCCATGCCGCGTGTATGAAGAAGGCCTTAGGGTTGTAAAGTACTTTCAGCGGGGAGGAAGGTGTTAAGATTAATACTCTTAGCAATTGACGTTACCCGCAGAAGAAGCACCGGCTAACTCCGTGCCAGCAGCCGCGGTAATACGGAGGGTGCAAGCGTTAATCGGAATTACTGGGCGTAAAGCGCACGCAGGCGGTCAATTAAGTCAGATGTGAAAGCCCCGAGCTTAACTTGGGAATTGCATCTGAAACTGGTTGGCTAGAGTCTTGTAGAGGGGGGTAGAATTCCACGTGTAGCGGTGAAATGCGTAGAGATGTGGAGGAATACCGGTGGCGAAGGCGGCCCCCTGGACAAAGACTGACGCTCAGGTGCGAAAGCGTGGGGAGCAAACAGGATTAGATACCCTGGTAGTCCACGCTGTAAACGATGTCGATTTAGAGGTTGTGGTCTTGAACCGTGGCTTCTGGAGCTAACGCGTTAAATCGACCGCCTGGGGAGTACGGCCGCAAGGTTAAAACTCAAATGAATTGACGGGGGCCCGCACAAGCGGTGGAGCATGTGGTTTAATTCGATGCAACGCGAAGAACCTTACCTACTCTTGACATCCAGAGAATCCTTTAGAGATAGAGGAGTGCCTTCGGGAACTCTGAGACAGGTGCTGCATGGCTGTCGTCAGCTCGTGTTGTGAAATGTTGGGTTAAGTCCCGCAACGAGCGCAACCCTTATCCTTTGTTGCCAGCGCATAATGGCGGGAACTCAAAGGAGACTGCCGGTGATAAACCGGAGGAAGGTGGGGATGACGTCAAGTCATCATGGCCCTTACGAGTAGGGCTACACACGTGCTACAATGGCAGATACAAAGAGAAGCGACCTCGCGAGAGCAAGCGGAACTCATAAAGTCTGTCGTAGTCCGGATTGGAGTCTGCAACTCGACTCCATGAAGTCGGAATCGCTAGTAATCGTAGATCAGAATGCTACGGTGAATACGTTCCCGGGCCTTGTACACACCGCCCGTCACACCATGGGAGTGGGTTGCAAAAGAAGTAGGTAGCTTAACCTTCGGGAGGGCGCTTACCACTTTGTGATTCATGACTGGGGTGAAGTCGTAACAAGGTAACCGTAGGGGAACCTGCGGTTGGATCACCTCCTTACCTAAGAGATACGTG
>NZ_JAABNI010000002.1:0-4733 GCF_009915995.1 Proteus sp. G2618
GACCCACCTGAATCCATGCCGAACTCAGAAGTGAAACGTTGTAGCGCCGATGGTAGTGTGGGGTCTCCCCATGTGAGAGTAGGGAACTGCCAGGCATTAAATTTAGGCTGTGTCAGCCGGTGACAATAAGCCACTAGTGCTGATATGGCTCAGTTGGTAGAGCACACCCTTGGTAAGGGTGAGGTCCCCAGTTCGAATCTGGGTATCAGCACCATAAAAAATTAATTATAACTACATAAACAGATAGTTATAAAAACAGAATTTGCTTGGCGGCCATAGCGCAGCGGACCCACCTGAATCCATGCCGAACTCAGAAGTGAAACGTTGTAGCGCCGATGGTAGTGTGGGGCCTCCCCATGTGAGAGTAGGGAACTGCCAGGCATTAAATAAGACGAGAAAGCCAACCCAATGGGTTGGCTTTTTTGCGATCTAAGACATTTGAAATGCAGATATAATATCCCC
Source organism: Proteus sp. G2618 (assembly GCF_009915995.1). Lineage (NCBI taxonomy): Bacteria > Pseudomonadati > Pseudomonadota > Gammaproteobacteria > Enterobacterales > Morganellaceae > Proteus > Proteus sp. G2618. Next base: position 463 of record NZ_JAABNI010000002.1, read on the forward strand.
ACACTAATCACCTATCACTTTGCTATCCTCAACGATGCTTGGCTGTTAAACTAAGCCATCAGCTAAATGAGGTAGACTTTCATGAAAGAATCGGTTTCATTGCAAGCATTTAATACATTTGGTTTGAGAGCAAAAGCTCACCAAATAGAAACTGCAAATAATAAAGATGAGCTTTGTACATATTGGCAAAATGCCCATGAGCGGAAATTGCCCACCCTTATTCTAGGTGGCGGCAGCAACGTACTATTTACAGAAGATTTTAATGGTATTGTTATTCGCAATTGTATTGCTGGAATTGAAATTACTGAAAATAAGCAATATTGGTCTGTTCATGTTGGTGCGGGCGAAAATTGGCATGCACTTATTGAATTTCTATTAGAAAAGAATATCTATGGACTAGAAAATTTAGCGCTGATCCCAGGAAATGTAGGTTCAGCACCAATACAAAATATCGGTGCTTATGGCAAAGAATTAAAAGATGTTTGTGCTTATGTTGATATAGTTGAGCTAAGTACTGGTCATGTTCATCGATTATCTAATGATGAATGTCAGTTTGGTTACCGTGATAGTATTTTCAAGCATCACTACCAACAAGGCTTTGCCATTGTCGCTGTAGGCTTACAGCTTAGCAAAAAATGGGAGCCGATTCTTACCTATGGCGATTTATCAAAATTATCATTAGAAACAGTAACACCAAAAGATGTGTTTGGATCTGTGTGCTCTATGAGAACAAGCAAACTACCAGATCCTACCATAACAGGTAATGCAGGTAGTTTTTTCAAGAATCCAATTGTTGATATTCGCATTGCACAACATTTAAAAGCAGAATATCCCTTCTGTCCGCAATATGTTCAACAAGATGGTGTAAAACTTGCTGCTGGTTGGCTGATTGATCAATGTGGTCTTAAAGGTCATCAGATTGGTGGTGCGGCTGTTCATATGAAGCAAGCACTTGTTCTTATCAATAAAGACGGTCTAGCAACAGGCAAAGACATCGTTAATTTAGCAGCATGTATACGTCAAAAAGTCTTTGAGCGCTTCGGCGTACAATTAGAGCCAGAAGTCCGTTTTATTGGCCAATATGGCGAAATCAATGCAGTGGACGCTATTTCATGAAAGAAACACCAACTCCCTTATTATTAATTGAAACTCTTGCTGACGGAAATATCCATTCAGGAGAGCAACTAGGCGAAAGCCTAGGAATGACACGCGCAGGTATTAATAAACATATTCAGACATTGCGTAGTTGGGGTATAGATGTTCAAACTGTCGCAGGAAAGGGCTATCAATTAGACGCTCCTATGAATTTGTTGAATGAGAATAGTGTAAACAAAAACATTAAAGGTGAACCAGCCAGCGTTATTCCTGTTATAGATTCTACTAACCAGTATTTGATACAGCGTATTAGCGAATTAAAATCGGGTGATGTTTGTATTGCTGAATACCAGTCAGCTGGACGAGGCCGAAGAGGGCGCCAATGGATTTCGCCTTTTGGTAGAAATTTATATTTGAGTATGTATTGGAGGCTCGATCAAGGTCCTGCTGCTGCAATAGGACTGAGTTTAGTTGTAGGCGTTATTATGGCTGAGGTATTACAAAAGCTTGGTGCAGATGGCGTTAAAGTTAAATGGCCTAACGATCTCTATTTAAATGATAAAAAACTTTCAGGTATTCTTGTTGAGTTAACAGGGAAAACCGGTGACGTTGCTCATATTGTTACGGGTATTGGTATCAATATTGCGATGAGTAAAAATCAAACTGAAGCCATTAGCCAGCAATGGATTAATTTAGAGCAAGTTGGCATCAAAATTGATAGAAATGAACTTGCTTGTGAAATTACTAATGCACTAAGGGAAGCATTTGTTCAGTTTGAAAAACAAGGGTTATCTATGTTTATCGAGCGTTGGAAACATTTAGATAACTTTATGAATCGCCGAGTGAAGCTTATTATTGGTGAAAAAGAGATCTTTGGTGTTGCCAAGGGTATCAATGACCAAGGTGCTTTACTTTTGGAACAAGATGGAAAAATCATACCTTATATAGGTGGTGAAATTTCACTGAGAATTGCATCGTAATGCTTTAAATTGCATTGAACATCTAAAACTAAAAAAGCTTTCCTAAATTGGAAAGCTTTTTGTTTATCGATATTATTTTGAATAACTGAAATACAATAATACAGAGAGTAAGCACCACAAATTGTTTAGATTTATTTACGTAATCTAACGTTGGTGATCGTATGACTTTGGCCTTTGGTTAGTATAAGGCTCGCTCTTTCTTTCGTTGGCAATATGTTTTGTTTTAAATTCAAACCATTAATTTCTTGCCAAATTGAAGATGCTATTTCAATAGATTCTTCTCTGCTTAATTTAGAGTAATTATTAAAATACGATTCAGGATCAGTAAACGCACCTTCTCTAAATTTTAAAAAGCGACTGATATACCAGTGTTTTAGTAATTCTTCATCAGCATCAACATAAATAGAGAAATCTACATAATCTGATACGAAAACATTATGCGGATCATGAGGATAATCCTGATTACTCTGTAATACATTCAATCCTTCAAGAATTAAGATATCAGGTTGTTCAATAACCTGTTTTTTATCCGGGATGATGTCATACACTAAATGAGAATAGACAGGCGCTGTTACTTGTTTTTTGCCTGATTTTATATCAGAAACGAAAGAGACAAGGCTATGCATATCATAGGATTCGGGAAATCCTTTCTTCTTCATTATTCCGCGTTTCTTTAACTCTGCATTAGGTAAAAGAAAACCATCAGTAGTAATTAAATCGACTTTACGATGTTCTGGCCAACGGGTTAAAAGTGCTTGTAGTAAACGAGCTGTGGTACTCTTACCAACAGCAACACTGCCAGCTATACCAATAATATAAGGGATTTTGGCGCTTCTTGTTCCAAGAAACTGCTCTAAGACGGCTTGACGACGTAAGTTAGAACTTATGTAAAAATTGAGCAATCTTGAAAGAGGAAGATAAATTTCAATGACATCATCAATAGAAATTTCTTCGTTAATCCCTTTTAAATCGACAATCTCTTTTTCGGTTAGCGTTAAAGGAACGGAATCTCTTAACGTTGCCCAGTGTTTTCTGTCAAATTCTAAATAAGGGGTTATAAAGCGTTCTTTGTTATTCATAAGCCAACATCTGCCTAATATTCGCAGGTTGGACAGGCTGTTTAAAACACCCGTATCCGATAAAAAATAAACAGCATCATAACGAGTGATGCCTCTTAGGCGTAGATATTTTTTAAATTTTTTCTACTTTTTTTGACACGAACTGAATAAATTTGTAAAAAAAGTACAAAAAATAGTCATAAAAATAATTTTTTAGCGTAGACTAATAAGAGTGTAATTAATCTTTTTTCTAAAAATTTATTGATGATTAATAAATTTGGGACTGAATAGATAAATTAGCTTGCTAATCTATCATGAATTTTTGTTGGCATTTTGGTCGTTTTTTTCCTAAAAAATCAACAATTCAATCAAAAGTGAACAAAATCTAAGCAAAAGAACAAATATCGCAATTTTTTTGTTGCATCATGATGAAAGTCCTCCTAGAATGCGCACCACTTAGCCGGCATAGCTCAGTTGGTAGAGCAACTGACTTGTAATCAGTAGGTCCCGAGTTCGACTCTTGGTGCCGGCACCATTAAAAATTAGGTTTGGTGGGATACCCAAGCGGCCAAAGGGAGCAGACTGTAAATCTGCCGTCACAGACTTCGAAGGTTCGAATCCTTCTCCCACCACCATTAATTCCTAACTTAAGTGTTTTAAATTAGTAAACACTTAAGTAGAATACAAAGCTGATTTTAAGTCAGGTAGCCGAGTTCTGCGGGCATCGTATAATGGCTATTACCTCAGCCTTCCAAGCTGATGATGCGGGTTCGATTCCCGCTGCCCGCTCCAGATGTGCTGATATAGCTCAGTTGGTAGAGCGCACCCTTGGTAAGGGTGAGGTCGGCAGTTCGAATCTGCCTATCAGCACCACTCCTTCATGTTCTTGCCTCCCTGATTAAAATCTTAACAAGCACTAGCAAATCGCTAATTTACTTACTGCTTGGTTGATGTGGTGTAACCACCGATTCCGTGTCTTAGAGGGACAATTTAAATGTCTAAAGAAAAATTTGAACGTTCAAAACCGCACGTTAACGTTGGTACTATCGGCCACGTTGACCACGGTAAAACAACTCTGACTGCTGCAATCACTACAGTTTTAGCTAAAACTTACGGTGGTGCTGCTCGTGCATTCGAT
>NZ_JAABNI010000020.1:0-54673 GCF_009915995.1 Proteus sp. G2618
TATTGGATTTTACCTCAATTAAGAAATATTCAATCTAGAGGAATGATAGCAAAAGCAAAAGATAAATCTTGTTATTATGAATTACAGTTAATTCATAATTTACCTAAAAAAATACTTAATCAAGATTTTGATGAAAGTGATATTTCATTTTTAAATTTTCAAGCTAAAACATATACTGAGAAATGTAGTTCAAAAATAAGTATATTGTATGATGGCAATGTAAAGCATATCAAAATGTTATTTGATTTGGTTCCTAATGAATTACGTAACCGATTACGATGGGATGGACCTGTTATCTAGAATTTTTTATAATGTTATTCATAAATTAAATGGAAAAAGATGATAGATTCTAACTTTAAAATCGACTTTTTAAGTGACAATAAATATGAGAATATTACTGTCGAAATTTCATAAAAAATAAATACTTTGTCAATTAAATAAAGATAGTGGAATCGATAAAATAGAAATTGAATTTTTAATGATAGCCGATTTTTAAGTAAAGATGTAAAGCGTAAATTTACTTTAGATGATTTTATAACTATTTTGAATAGTGCCAAATTAGATTTAACTAATGCTTAATATTAATCTATCTTCTATTTTAGAATATGAGCCTATGCGGTTTAAGTATTGTAGGTAATGAAATTATTATTAAGCCTCAAAACCATCACTTAATATTATTGTTAAAATAATAACTAAGTGATGGTTTTATTTTTTATTTAAAAGCAATCATATTAATGATTAACACAGTGTTGCGACAATCACCTGATCAGCATTAAATAAAGCGGTTACGCTATCATTAATATGCAGTTTTTGCTCTTTAACGTGCTGATTAGAACATGTGGCACAAACTTCTTGTCCACCTTCTAATGTCACCACTAATTCGCTGTTTTCACTTCCGGTCTCAATTTGAGTGAGTGTGCCTGAAAGCGCATTGTCATATTGCTGTGTTAAAGAAGTTCCTTTTTCAATATTGACCCAAGGTGCCTTAATTAAAATCAGTACTTCTTTACCTTTTTTAAGCCCTAGGCGATCAGCGCTTTTCTCTGTTAAAGCAGCACGAATGATCGTTTTTCTATCTGCAAGTTGCACATTAACATGTTGTTGAACTTGCAGGTTGTCACGCTCAATAATCGTACCAAAAAATTGGTTTCTAGCGCTGGTTTGTAATGAAAAACGAGAAATAGCGGCTAAAAGACTATCCAGAGGGAGTGAATCATCTTTCAATACATCAAAGGCTTTTTGCTGAATTTGACCGAGCAGATCGTAAAGTTGAAGTAAGCGCTCACAATAATGTGTGAGAGTTGCACCACCGCCACCTTTACCGCCTGTTGCTCTATCAACAAGAAGTTCGTCTGCGAGTTGATTCATTTCATTAATGGCATCCCAAGCACTTTTATAACTAATGCCCGCCATTTTTGCCCCTTGGCTAATTGAACCCGTCGCCTTGATCTGTTTTAACAATGCTACGCGACGAGGATCGGCAAAGAGCTTATCTTGAAGTTTAAGAGTTAATAATATTTCTGCTTGCATAATGATAGGCTTCTTCTTTTTTTGTGTGTTTATCGCATTTTTTGTGCCGACACAAAGCGATAATTCTCTAGAATATATACATCTATAGCGTTATTATTCGTCATTCGTGAAGAAATGCCAACTCTGGCTTTCCGAATATACCATGATAAAGAGGTTATCATGCTTGAATTGTTGAAAAGTTTAGGGTTTGCTCTCTTGATGGTACCTGTTGTAATGGTACTGATTATGGGCATCATTTATGGTTTAGGTGAAGTGTTTAACTTGATTTCACCAAGTCAGCCAAAAGCAGACAAAAAATCATAATTTCTCCCTCCCTGATTTAGAACAGCCCTTTATTTTGTAAAGGGCTGTTTTTTTATCTACGCGTACTTGCCATATTTCAAGCCACGGCGTTCATTCGCACTAGTCACATACTTGTGTATGCTCCTAGCGACTCATTCACTTGTCGCCTAGCTGTAACTTGAATTATTTAGAGTATCTATTCACACATTTCAAATTGTCGTGTTGTTGAGTGCGCATCTATCTCCATTTACTGTTTCTTTTTAATGGTTATATTTATTGATATATAACCAGTTTCTAACATCTAATTCTTTCATTTTACGCTATATCTTGGTATATACAGCGTGTCATCCTTTAATTTAAGTGGAATTAGAACATGAAAAAATTATCAGGCAAGTTACTTGCTGGCGCAGTTATCTCTTTTGCTTTAGTAAGCCAAAGTTTTGCATCGGAAAAAGTAACGGTATTTGCTGCCGCTTCTCTTACCAATGCTCTTAATGAAATTTCGGCACAATATAAGCAAGAAAAGCAAACTGAAGTTGTTGCATCTTATGCGTCTTCTTCAACGCTGGCTCGCCAAATTGAACAAGGTGCACCTGCAAATCTGTTTATTTCAGCAGATCAGCAGTGGATGGATTACGCAATCGATAAAAATTTAATGGTTGCAGATTCACGTCATACACTATTAGGTAATGATTTAGTACTCATTGCCCCTAAAGATAGTAAATTAAATGACGTTGTTATTAATAAGGAAACCAAATGGAAATCCTTACTTAATGGCGGAAAACTAGCTGTTGGCGATCCGGGCCATGTGCCTGTTGGTATCTATGCAAAAGAATCATTAGAATATTTAGGTGCATGGGATACAGTAAGCCCAGATATGGCTCGTACTAATAACGTACGTAGTGGTATGGCGCTGGTTGAACGTGATGAAGCACCATTAGGTATCGTATACGGTTCTGACGCGGTTGCGAGTGATAAAGTGAAAGTGGTCGGCGTATTCCCAGCTGATAGCCACAAACCTGTTGAGTATCCAATGGCAGTTGTAAAAGGTCAGGACAATAAAGCAGTTCGTGATTTTTATGACTATCTGAAAACACCTCAAGCCGCAGAAATCTTTAAGAAATACGGCTTTAGCCCACTGTAGGAATTATACTTTTGGAGATGTTAAGTGAATACGAATGGCAAGCCATCATACTAAGCCTTAAGGTATCGACTATTGCAGTTATTATTAGTCTACCTTTTGGTATTTTTATGGCTTGGCTTTTAGTTAGGGTACGTTTTCCTGGTAAATCATTGCTTGATAGCATTATTCATTTACCTTTAGTTCTACCTCCTGTTGTGGTCGGTTATCTTTTACTGATCAGCATGGGAAGACGTGGATTTATTGGTGAATGGTTGTATGACTGGTTTGGTTTTAGCTTTACCTTTAGTTGGCGAGGCGCAGCACTTGCATCCGCGGTTGTTGCATTTCCACTGATGGTTAGAGCGATCAGATTAGCATTAGAAGCTGTCGATCAACGTATGGAACAAGCGGCGAGAACCTTAGGGGCATCACCGATACGCGTCTTTTTTACCATAACGTTACCTTTGTCTATGCCAGGGATCATCGCAGGAATTGTGTTGGCATTTGCGCGCTCATTGGGAGAATTTGGCGCAACAATCACTTTCGTCTCCAATATTCCGGGGGAAACAAGAACGATCCCTCTGGCAATGTATACCTTAATTGAAACACCGGGTGCGGAAATGGATGCTGCCCGTTTATGTGTTATTGCAATTATTTTGGCGCTCGTCTCTTTAATGGCTTCAGAGTGGCTAACTCGTTGGGGTCGTAAAAGATTGGGGGGCGTATGCTAGAAATGAATTTTAAACAGACGCTAGGATCACTGCGTCTGGAAGTCAATACTGAACTACCAACAGAAAGTATTACCGCTGTCTTTGGTTTATCCGGAGCTGGTAAAACCTCACTGATTAATGTGATTGGTGGTTTAACCAAGCCAGATTCAGGACGGATTGTATTAAATAATCACACACTGGTTGATACAGAAAAGAAAATTTATCTACCACCTGAAAAACGCAAAGTGGGTTATGTATTCCAAGATGCACGACTGTTTCCTCATTACACAGTAAAAGGAAATCTGCTTTACGGTATGTCTCCAACAATGAAAGTGCAATTTGATCGCATTATTCATTTGTTAGGTATCGAACATTTACTTCCGCGTTTTCCTATCACCTTATCAGGTGGCGAAAAACAGCGTGTTGCCATAGGGCGAGCGTTGTTAACAGCTCCCGATATTATGCTAATGGATGAGCCTTTAGCATCGCTTGATTTACCGCGTAAACGTGAGTTACTGCCGTATTTAGAAAAGCTCTCACAAGATGTACAAATTCCTATTTTGTATGTGAGCCATAGCCTTGATGAAATTATTCGACTTGCAGATAACGTTATTGTAATGGATGCAGGAAAAATTAAGGCAACAGGTAAGCTGGAAGATGTATGGGCAAGTAGTGCATTACGTCCGTGGTTACAAAAAGAGACACTCAGCAGTATCGCGAATGTGATGGTAGTAGAACACCATAGCCATTACGAGATGACAGCAACGGCTTTCGGTAACCAAGTGCTGTGGTTGCCTCAAATCGAGGCTAAAATTGGTCGTGATGTGCGTGTCCGTATTGATGCTTCTGATGTATCACTGACTACCACTCGTCCATCAAATAGCAGTATTCGTAATATATTGCATATGAAAGTAGTTGAAACCATTAAAAATGATGGTCAAGTTGATGTGAAACTTGTCAATGATGGCAATTATTTATGGGCGAGGATCACGCCTTGGGCAAAAGATGAATTGAATATTCAAGAAGGGCAATGGCTTTATGCGCAAATAAAGAGCATTTCGCTAAGTCGTCATCTTTGATTTATCAATTGTATTTGTCGATAAAAAAGACCTCATTTAAAATGAGGTCTTTTACTTTTGGGGAATGGTAAAAATAAGACTAAGACAAAATATATTTATGAATAGTCTCTGCAATACCCGGTTGTGAATTCACTTTAGTGACCATTTTAGCTCGCGCTTTCACTTCATCTGAAGCATTACCCATTGCAACACCTAATCCCACATGTTCTAACATACTAAGATCATTAAAATTATCACCAAAGGCAATAACATCACTCATATTCATGCCATTCGCTTCAACCCAACGTTGTAAACGACGACCTTTACTGTTGCCTTTTTTGGCGATATCAACTTGATCAACCCAAGACCATTCGCACTCTAAACCGACTTGTTGCTCAATTTTTTCAACTAAAGTGCGTAACTCATCGTGATCTGGCGTTGTTGTCGCAATTTTCCAAATGGCATTAACATCATGCATGGCTTTATAGAAATCATCGACTTTAACGAGGTTAGGGCGCTGTGTCAGAGGAAGAGTATCAGCCCAATTAAGTGTGCGTTGTACTGCTGAGGTAAGTTGGTCATACATCATTGCATCGTCAGCATACACTAAATGGTGTACATCAGTTTGTTTAACGAGATCTAATACTGCTCTGGTTTCTTGTGTAGTTAGTGGGTCCGATTCTAATACTTTTTTACCAATGTAATCATAAAGGTAAGTTCCATTACAGCAGATCGCAGGGGTATCAAGATCGAGTGCTTGATAGAATGGATGAATAGCAACGTGATGACGACCTGTTACAATTAAAACTTTAACACCTGCTTTTCTTGCAAGATTGAGTGCTTCTAAAGATTCTGGCAGGATACGTTTTTGGTCATCAAGCAGTGTGCCATCAAGATCCAAAGCAATAACGCGATATGACATAAATAAGCCCCTTGATAGTATTAAGATGCAATGTCGTTGATGGTACACGTTAACCAATAAAAGATAAACTAGCTTAATCGTGACAGGTTATCGTTAGCTGTTCTATTATTCTTTATAAATCAATGGGTAATCTGTTTTAAGGAGAAGGAATGAAACAGGTAGTCTACATAGCAAGTCCAGAGAGCCAGCAAATCCATGTTTATGCATTAAACACTGAAGGTGAAATGGATTTATTGCAGGTTGTTGAGGTTGTAGGACAAGTACAACCGATGATTGCAAGTGCAGATGGAAAATACCTTTATGTAGGTATTCGTCCTCATTTTAGTGTGGTGACATTTGCTATTGCTGCCGATGGTCAATTAGAGCAAAAGGCTATCACTTCCATTCCAAGTACGCCTGTTCATTTATGTTTAGATAAAACAGGGCGTTTCTTATTTGTCCCTTCTTATCATCAAGGCAATTTGGCTATTTTGCCTATTAATGAAAAGGGGATCCCTCAATCAGCTATTCAAATTATTGAAGGGTTAAATAAGCCTCATTCATCCAATATCGATTGGAATAATAAACAACTGATTGTTCCTTGCCTAGGTGAAGATCATATTCGTTTATTTAATTTATCAGAAAACGGTCATTTAACAGAGGCGGGCACTGAAGAGCTGACAACAGTACAGAACGCAGGCCCTCGTCATATGGCATTTCATCCTAATGGTGATGTGTTTTATTGCCTGAATGAATTAGATGCGACAATCAATGTATATCGTCGTATGGGGGATTTATATCGTTTAATGCAAACGGTCGATATCGTCCCTGAAACCTTTAACAGTACCCGTTGGGCGTCAGATATTCATATTACACCAGATGGACGTTTTCTTTATGCCAGCGAGCGCTCAGAAAGCTTTATTTGTGCGATGGCAATTTCAGAGTCGGGCGATTATCTGCAACCTGTGGGTTATTACCCAACTCAAACACAGCCTCGAGGTTTTAATCTTGATAATACAGGAAATTACCTGATTTCTTGTGGTCAAAAATCAGATTTTGCCTCTGTCTCTCGTATTGACAAACACACTGGTGCATTAACTGAATTAGCGTGTTACCCAGTAGGTAAAGGCGCAATGTGGGTTACCGTCGTGACGAAATAACTGTCACAGTATAAAAATTACTGTGAACCTCTAGCAGAATATTGCCTTGCTAGAGGTTTATTTTTTTATGAAAGATTTATGAGAGACTAACCACTTTTTCAATAGCTTGAGTGAGTTTAGTGAGGCTTACTGGTGGCATAATAAACGGTGGCATAATATAAATAAGTTTGCCAAAAGGTCTGATCCAAACCCCTTCATCAACAAAGATTTTTTGTAATTTTGCCATATTGACTGGCTCGTTCATTTCGACCACACCAATCGCACCTAAAACGCGCACATCTTTGACACTTTTAGCCTGTTTTAACGGTAATAGCTCGCGTTTTAGTTGTTTTTCAATTTCTGCAACTTGGTTTATCCAATCGCCTTTTGCTAATAGAGATAAACTGGCATCAGCAACAGCACAAGCCAAAGGATTTCCCATATAAGTAGGGCCATGCATAAAACATCCTGCATCACCTTGACTGATGGTTTCTGCGATATGACGTGTAGTTAAGGTGGCTGATAAAGTCATATACCCACCTGTTAATGCTTTACCTACACACATGATATCTGGCGATATTTCAGCATGTTCACAGGCAAATAACTTACCTGTTCGACCAAAACCAGTGGCTATTTCATCGGCAATGAGTAGTACATCAAACTCGTCACACAAAGCTCTTGCGTGTTTTAAATATTCAGGATGATAAATTCGCATTCCACCTGCACCTTGAACAATTGGTTCAAGCATAACGGCCGCAATTTCTTGATGATGTTGTTCTAGTGTTGAGCGTAATGAGTTGATATCAGCCGGATCCCACTCTTCATAAAAACCGGTTTTTGGTGCATCCACAAAGAGATGATTAGGTAAGTAACCTTTGTAGAGACTGTGCATCGAGTTATCGGGATCACACACTGACATAGCACCAAATGTATCACCATGATAGCCCTGTTTTAACGCCACAATACGTTGACGTTTTTCACCTTTAGCTTGCCAATATTGCAACGCCATTTTCAGTGCGACTTCAACAGCAACCGAACCTGAATCTGCTAGAAATATGCATTCAAGAGGCGCTGGTGTTATCGCTAATAATTTACGACAAAGAGATACTGCTGGGGGATGAGTAATACCACCAAACATAACATGAGACATATTGTTTAATTGTGTGGTAACCGCATCATTAAGTTCAGGATGATTATATCCATGAATTGCTGCCCACCATGAAGACATTCCATCAATCAGTTTTCTACCATCAGCCAAGACTAATTCAATGCCTTTTGCACTGACAATAGGGTAAGCAGGCAACGGATTACTCATCGAAGTGTATGGATGCCAAATATGGCGTAAATCAAAAGCGATATCTTCAGGTGTCATTATATTTTTCACTTAATCATGTAAACCAAAGGTGATCAATTTTAGTTGACATGATAACCCTATTATTTAAACTGGCAATCACTTTTAAACAGGAGATTGCATTGTGAGCGCACTAAAACGTTGGACACTAAAAGAAGCCAGAGCACTGTTTGATATGCCATTTTTAGATTTGGTTTTTCAGGCACAACAAGTTCACCGTCAACATTTTGACCCTTCACAAATCCAAGTGAGTACGTTACTTTCCATTAAAACAGGAGCTTGTCCTGAAGATTGTAAGTATTGTGCCCAAAGCGCGCGGTATAAAACGGGATTAGAAAAAGAGCGCTTAATGGAAGTGCAACAAGTGATTGAATCTGCAAAAAAAGCCAAAGCAGCCGGTTCAACGCGTTTTTGTATGGGAGCAGCATGGAAAAACCCTCATGAGCGCGATATGCCTTACCTTGAGCAAATGGTGAAAGAAGTTAAAGCGTTGGGTATGGAAACCTGCATGACACTCGGAAAATTAGATGATTCACAAGCTAACCGCTTAGCAGATGCCGGGCTGGATTTTTATAACCACAACCTTGATACCTCTCCTGAATTTTACGGCAGTATCGTGACAACACGTACCTATCAAGATCGTTTAGATACGCTTGATAAAGTACGCAATGCTGGCATTAAAGTGTGTTCTGGCGGAATTTTAGGGTTAGGAGAGGAAGTTAAAGACAGGGCAGCAATGTTGGTGCAGTTAGCTAATTTGCCACAGCCTCCTGAAAGTGTGCCGATCAATATGCTTGCCAAAATAAAAGGGACACCACTTGCAGATAATGAAGATGTCGATCCTTTTGATTTTATTCGTACTATTGCAGTTGCTCGTATCATGATGCCTCGCTCTTATGTGCGTCTTTCTGCGGGGCGTGAGCAAATGAGTGAACAAACACAAGCATTCTGCTTTATGGCTGGGGCTAACTCTATTTTTTATGGTTGTAAATTATTAACGACAACCAATCCAACCGAAGATAAAGATCACCAATTATTCCGCAAATTAGGCTTAAATCCTGAACGATTAGCAGTATCTATGGGCGACAATCAGCAAGAAGAGGCGTTAATACAAGCAGTTGCCAATAAAGACACTGAACAATTTTATAACGCGGCACTGTAATGAGCTGGCAAACCTATATAGATGAACAACTTAATGTGCGTAGAAATACGCCATTATGGCGAAAGCGCAAAGTGATCAAACAAGCGGATGGGCGTTTTTTGATCACCACATCCGGTGAAAAATACCTTAATTTTTCAGGCAATGATTATTTAGGCATGAGTCAGCATGCGGACGTCATTAAAGCATGGCAACAAGGTGCTGATGAATACGGTGTAGGTAGTGGCGGATCAGGACATATTACAGGATTTACACAAGCTCATGCGCAGTTAGAGCAGCGTCTTGCAGATTGGTTAGGTTATGATAATACGCTGTTATTTTCATCCGGTTACAGTGCTAATCAAGGTGTCATTTCGGCATTACTTGAAAAAGACGATGCAATTATTGCAGATAAACTTTGTCATGCTTCTCTAATGGAAGCTGCAGTATTATCACCTGCTACATTATGGCGATTTTTACACAATTCTCCTGGCTCTTTATCTCAACGGCTTAATAAAACGTCAGCTAATAAAACCTTAGTGGTAACAGAAGGGGTATTTAGTATGGATGGAGATAAAGCACCATTAAGAGAAATAGCAACAATAAGCCAAAAACATCATACATGGTTAATGGTCGATGATGCGCATGGTATTGGCGTTTTAGGTAAAGAAGGCCGAGGTAGTTGCGATGATGCAGGGATTAAAGCTGAAATATTGGTAGTCACTTTTGGTAAAGCGTTTGGTGTCAGCGGGGCGGCTGTGCTTTGTAATAAGCCAACCGCAGAGTTTTTTGAACAATATGCTCGGCATCTTATTTACAGTACATCAATGCCACCAGCACAAGCTATAGCCTTAAACTCTGCTTTGAATGTTATTAAGCAAGCGGATAATGAACGGGAATATCTTCAACAATTAATTGATACCTTTCGCCAAGGTGTAATTTCACTTCCGATTAAATTATTACCTTCAAAAACGGCTATTCAGCCATTAATTATTGGTGATGAACAATTATGCCAAACACTTTCAGATTATCTGCAATCTAAAGGACTTTGGGTAAAAGCAATTTTTCCACCCACCGTACCCCCTCAAAGTGCACGTTTACGAATAACGTTAACTACTCGCCATCACCTTTCAGATATTAAGCTGTTAATCGAGACGCTTCATGCTTTCTTCAGTCAAAACAGATAAACAACGTATAGCTCAAACTTTTGGTAAAGCAGCTATTCATTACGATAATCATGCTAATATTCAGCGCTATAGTGGCAATAAATTAATGGATTTAGCGCATCATGATAGTGGCAATATTGTGTTAGATGCAGGATGTGGAACAGGATATTTCAGCCAAAAATGGAAGCAACAAGGCAAGTTTGTCATCGCACTTGACCTGTCACACAGCATGCTACAAGTAGCAAAACAACAACAGCGAGCTGATGGTTACTTACAAAGTGATATCGAACACTGCGCGATTACACCACAAAGTGTGGACATTGTGTTTAGTAATTTAGCGATGCAATGGTGTGAGGATTTATCTGGTGCTATTAAAACATTAATGAATACAGTCAATGTAAAAGGTGCACTTTATTTCTCAACACTCACTACGTTGACACTGCAAGAAGTTAGAGATGCTTGGCAATCTCTTGATAAACACCCTCATGTAAATCCCTTTTTATCGCTTCAAGATATTGAGAAAGCGTGTCGTGGTTTTCATTGCCAATTTTCTACTGAAACTGTCACTGAACAATACGACTCATTACATGCGCTCTTTGCTTCTTTGAAGGGGGTTGGCGCCAATTTTGTGCAGGGTGATCGACAAAAGGGGTTAATGACACGACAAAAATTCCGTGCACTAGAAAATGTGTGGAAAACAGAATCAGGCAAATATTTACTTACCTATCAAATTGTTATAGGAAAAATATCACATGGCTAAGACATGGTTTTTAACAGGTACAGATACAGAAGTAGGTAAAACTGTGGTAAGCAGTGCTCTGTTACAATGTGCAGCGTATCAAGGATATCAAACTGCGGGCTATAAACCTGTTGCATCAGGAAGTGAGTGGCTAAATGAAGGTTTACGTAATTCAGATGCACTTATACTGCAAAAATTCAGTACGGTAAAATTAGATTATCAGCGTGTTAACCCTTACTGTTTTGAAACGCCTACATCGCCACATATTGTTAGTCAAGAAATGAACCAGCCTATTGATTTTGATGTGATGTCAGAAGGATTGTCTTACTTAAAACAACGAGTTGATTGGGTTTTAGTCGAAGGAGCAGGGGGGTGGTTTACACCACTATCAGAAAAACAATTTTTCTCTGATTGGGTTATCAATGAAAAGCTACCTGTTATTTTGACTGTGGGTGTTAAATTGGGTTGTATTAATCATGCGTTATTAACGCAACAAGCAATTATTCAATCTGGTTTAACATTGGCGGGTTGGATTGCGAACGAAGTTGAGCCAGCAGGGCGATATCAGAAAGAGTATCTAGCAACATTAAAACAGCATATAAAGGCTCCTTTTTTAGGCAAAATACCCTATTTAAACGAAGTAAAAGAGCATAATTTCACTCCTTATCTCGATCTTTCCTGTTTAAAACTAAGTTGATAGGCCATTATTAAGTAAGTTATAAAAGTCCATTTTTTATACCAATAAAAAAATAAAAAAAATAAATTTCGCCAATTTTGAGGGATATTTTAAGGTAGAAAAAAAGACGTAACCTACCGAGAGATAACAACTTTGTATAGTTATCCACTATTCCTGTGGATAACCTTGTGTATTACCATTATAAAAATACTCTGAATAGAGAGAATACAAGGCATTGCTAAAGATTGGTGTTATTCTCAACTTTTATTTTTAATTCTTATATATCAATTAATTAAATAAAATCAATAGAGCGAATGGTGTCAGTGTGTCTCTTTGAATAATTCACAAAAAAGGGGGTTGCTTTTTGAAAAAATTCCAGTTCCAAAACTGGGGATAACTTATGCTGAATTATTCAGACAATTTTTATTAGATAGAGATTGAAGCTGGATTTTTATCCAGTATCATAAGGAGTGTCAGCGAGGAGAAGAAAATATGAGCAAAGATTTTAAACTGCATTCTGAATTTAAACCAGGTGGTGATCAACCTGCTGCTATTGCCTCACTTTGTGAAGGATTAGATGATGGTCTTGCTCATCAAACTCTTTTGGGGGTAACAGGTTCAGGTAAAACCTTTACGATTGCCAATGTGATTGCCAACCTAAATCGTCCAACTATGGTGTTGGCGCCAAATAAAACATTGGCAGCACAGCTTTATAGTGAAATGAAAGAATTCTTCCCTGAAAATGCAGTGGAATACTTTGTTTCTTATTATGATTATTATCAGCCTGAAGCGTATGTCCCAAGCTCTGATACCTTTATTGAAAAAGATGCATCTGTTAACGAACATATCGAACAAATGCGTCTATCAGCCACTAAAGCCTTGCTAGAACGTAAAGACGTTATTGTTGTATCATCGGTTTCTGCTATCTATGGTTTGGGTGATCCTGATAGCTATTTAAAAATGATGCTTCATCTGACTAACGGCATGATAATCGACCAACGTGCCATTTTACGTCGCCTTGCTGATTTACAATATACTCGCAATGATCAAGCTTTTCAGCGCGGTACATTTCGTGTCCGTGGTGAAGTGATAGATATCTTTCCTGCTGAATCTGATGATTATGCATTACGTGTTGAGCTTTTTGATGAAGAAGTCGAACGTCTTTCACTGTTTGACCCTTTAACGGGGCAAATTCACTACAATGTGCCCCGTTTTACCGTTTATCCTAAAACGCACTATGTCACCCCGCGTGAACGTATTCTTGAAGCGATGGAAGAAATCAAAAAAGAACTCGCAGAGAGACGCAAAGTGCTTTTAGCTAACGATAAACTGGTAGAAGAGCAACGCGTGACACAGCGCACTCAATTTGATCTCGAAATGATGAACGAGTTGGGGTATTGCTCCGGTATCGAAAACTATTCCCGCTATTTGTCAGGTAGAGGTCCCGGTGAGCCACCTCCAACTCTGTTTGATTACCTTCCTGCTAACGGTTTATTAGTGATTGATGAATCACACGTTACTATTCCTCAAATTGGTGGAATGTATAAAGGCGACCGCTCTCGTAAAGAAACCCTAGTTGAATATGGCTTCCGTTTACCTTCTGCACTTGATAACCGCCCATTACGTTTTGAAGAGTTTGAGGCATTAGCACCACAAACAATTTATGTTTCAGCAACACCGGGTAAATATGAGCTTGAAAAATCGGGCGATGAAATTGTTGAGCAAGTTGTAAGGCCAACAGGCTTACTTGATCCCATTGTCGAAGTGCGACCAGTTGGAACACAAGTTGATGATTTACTTTCTGAAATTCGTATTCGTGCAGCAAAAAATGAACGTGTGCTGGTGACAACACTGACAAAACGAATGGCTGAAGATTTAACGGAATATCTTGAAGAGCATGGCGAGCGTGTTCGTTATTTACACTCTGATATTGATACTGTTGAACGTGTCGAAATTATTCGTGATTTGCGCCTAGGTGAGTTTGATGTCTTAGTGGGTATCAACTTACTTCGAGAAGGTTTGGATATGCCAGAAGTCTCTTTAGTGGCGATTTTGGACGCTGATAAAGAGGGCTTCTTACGTTCAGAGCGTTCATTGATTCAGACCATTGGTCGTGCAGCTCGTAACCTAGAAGGTAAAGCGATTTTATATGGCGATAAAATTACTGATTCAATGGCGAAAGCCATAAGCGAAACCGAACGCCGTCGTGAGAAACAACAACAGTTTAACCTTGAGCATGGCATTGTGCCTAAAGGGTTAAACAAGAAAGTGGGCGATATCCTTAAGATTGGTCAGCCTTCTCAAGGACGTAATAAGAAAGGGCATAAGGCAGCGGATATTCATGAAAATTATCCGTTGTTATCAACGGCTGAATTGGAGAAAGAGATCCAACGCTTAGAAGCCGAAATGTACCAATATGCAAAAGATCTTGAGTTTGAGAAAGCGGCGAGTACTCGTGATAAGTTGCAGGCATTACGCGCTCAGTTTATTGCTAACTCTTAATCAAAGAAATTAAGCTCACAAATTGATAAAGGGATATTCGTATTTTTACAGGGATTATCCCTTTTTATCTTCTATCTTCCATTTTTTGCCTTGTTTGATATTCCCTTAATGGCGTTCAACTGTTTAAATACCACAACAAACAAAGCGTCAATTATTTACAAAGATAAAAAAGACATTAAGGACAGTGAATGAGTGGTTATGTTTATGCAGGGTTTCCCAGCTCTGCAGGGGTAATTCTTGGTGTTATTCTTCTTATTATGCTTTTTAAATGGCTACGCAAATTTGCTGTACAAGATAGTGAGTTACAAAAACCATCAACAGCAGGGCAGGAGCCCATTTTATCTGAAGCAGAAAATACGTCAGGTCAGTTGTTGCCCAATGAATGGGGGTTATATGTTGCAGCACCTTATGCCGCAATGAATGAGTGGGCATATAACGAATACGAACCAGGTAAAGATGATGGTGGATTATCAGCAGGTTGGGGAATTAACGACCGTTGGGATTTAGTCTATCAACTATTTTGGTTGCTCACTCAAGGTCACACTAATGATTTTTATCAGCTACGTGACCAAATTTTGAATGGCAAAGAGGACGATATTCAGTCATTAAAAAATGATATTTTACTTTCTGAGTTAACTGAACACGATAAAAATGAGCGTTTATGGCAAATCGATATGATGAGTACAAATCGCATGAATATCCAAAATGTGAAATATCTTATTTGGGATCTCTGCCGTTTTAACAAGCTCTGTTTAGAAGGTTGCCAGCAAGGTTATATTACTCAACAAGAAGCCCAAACATGGTCATTAATGAGCGCATCAATGTTGCGTCGCATTTATGATGGTTGGGAAGATATGTGGAGAAACTTTATTGCTGCTCGTTGGTTTTGGGCAAGTGGTGATCAAGATTGGGTATCTTCTCATCAAGCTTTTACGGATGTTATACAAAATATTCTAAATGCTGAAGATACACTAGCAACAGAAGAGAATTGGATCATGGATTTACCGCCATTAGATTTAATGTCGTTTTCTCGTACTGTTGCAGGTCTTGGTCTGATGAAAAATGATGTACCAATGACACTTGATGAAATTGAAGAAGCGATTAGCCAGCGTATTACATTAAAACAACTTAATAGCTAATAACGCGCTGAAAACCAATAGTGATATTGTTTTTTACCAACAAAAAACCGCACTTGCTGTTTATTGCAGGTGCGGTTTTTTTATGAAAGTAGGTAATTAAATCCTATTTAACAGCTTGAGGTGATGAATTACGTTGTCCTAATTGCTGCAACGTTAACTCAATAGCTTTGCCTAATAGATGGCGGTCGTGACGATAAGGAATATCTTTGGCTTCCAATTGCGCTTGTACAATTAATCGACCTTTCATCGATTCATATTGAGTTTCAGGACTAATAATCACCGCGTCTATTGTTTGTAAACCAATATAATTCTCCATCATGGCGATTTTATCAGACATTGTCATACTGGCAGCCGCAGGGCTTAGCTCTTTGCCTAAATTACCAATGTAAATCGTTGTTGCACTGCTACGGCGTAATGCTTGCGCAAGTTCTGGCAGTAATAACAAAGGCATTAAGCTGGTAAAAAAACTACCCGGACCAATTAAGATCAAATCTGCTTGTTCAATCGCTTCAATGGCTTCTCGTGTAGTCGGGACTTTAGGGTAGAGATCAAGTTTTTGGGGGATCTTAGGTAAATTATCAACATTGACTTCACCATAAATCTTATTTCCTTGGTCGTCTATCGCCATAAGATCAACGGCTTGTTCTGACATAGGAATAAGATGAGCATTAACTCTCAATAATCCACGGATAAGATTAATGGCTTCTAAAGGGCGAACACTTAAGTTATCGAGTGCTTTAAGCATAAGATTACCTAAATTATGCCCAGCCAGTTCACCAGTACCAGAAAAACGGTATTCAAACATTGCAGAAGCAACGGAAGGTTCTGTAATTAACTGATTAATACAGTTGCGCATATCTCCCCACGCAATACCGCCTTCCTCTTGGCGAATACGGCCAGTAGAACCGCCATTATCTGTTGTTGTAACAATACCAGTAAGACGAGAGCCTAAGTAGGAGAGTGCTGAAAGCACACGTCCAAGGCCATGACCACCACCAAGGGCAACAACACGATCTAAATCACTTAGCGTGCGATTTCGCATATTTGTTCTACTCATCTTTAAAAATTTGCCGCTAATTTATCACAATTAAATTTTAAGCCTATGATCACGACGTGATTTCATCACATTCCTAGTTTAATTTTATTTTTAATAGATTGATATTTAATCAATGAAAGTGCTTTTACTTATGTTATTAGAGAGACTAAAGTGTCGTAAGTCGTTGTATTATAAATTATATAGCGAAAACATTATTCGCTTTTTGAAAAATTAGCAGGTAGAATCCACAATAAATATATAGGTATTAGAAACCTGTGAAAAACAGGTAAAGATTAACTCCTAGCCTTAACGTCTAAGTCGTGTGTTTACAAGATATGATGTTCTGGCCGTGACGAAACAAGTCACCAGGGTGCAAGGTAGAAATGCCAGCATCTCCCGAATTTGGAAAGGTGTTACTATGCAACAACTCGTTGATGCGTTTTCCCGCAAATTTTTCTATTTACGTCTTTCAATTACAGACGTTTGTAATTTCCGTTGTACTTATTGCCTGCCTAATGGTTATAAGCCTAACGGTCATAAATCATTTCTTTCGTTAGATGAAATCAGCAGACTGACACAATCTTTTGCCGCATTAGGAACAGAAAAAATTCGCCTAACAGGTGGCGAACCTACGATGCGTCGTGATTTTACTGATATTATCGCAACCATTAAAGACAATGCATCTATCAAAAAAATCGCAGTAACAACCAATGGCTATCGTTTATCCAGAGATGTTGTTCAATGGCGTGATGCGGGTTTAAGTGCGATTAATGTGAGTGTTGATAGCCTCGATCCTCGCCAATTCCATGCTATTACTGGGCAAGATAAATTTAGCCAAGTGATGGAAGGTATTGATGCTGCATTCACTGCTGGTTTCGAAAAAGTAAAAGTTAACGTTGTGCTAATGCGCAATGTGAATGATAAAAATCTCCCTAATTTTCTTAATTGGATCAAAGACAGACCTATCCAACTGCGCTTTATCGAATTAATGGAAACTGGTGACGGTAGTGATATTTTCAACCGCTTTCATTTATCTGGTGAAGTTATTCGCCAACGCTTACTCAATGAAGGTTGGTTACAAATTCCTCGCGCTCGTAGTGACGGGCCTGCTCAAGTATTTACCCATCCTGATTATCAAGGTGAAATTGGTCTGATCATGCCTTATGAGAAAGACTTTTGTTTAACTTGTAACCGTTTACGTGTTTCCGCTATTGGTAATCTCCATCTTTGCCTATTTGGTGAAAATGGTATTCCTCTACGCGACTTACTTGCTGATGATAGTCAACAAGAAGCATTACAACAGCGTATTCAGGGTGGTCTTCTTCATAAACGAGAAACCCATTTTCTTCATCAAGGCGATAGCGGTATTACACCAAACTTATCTGTTATTGGTGGGTAGTTTTTCGCTCTGTTATTTCGTTAATTTCAGGAGTTGTGCATGTCTCAACTAACTCATATTAATGCTGCCGGTGAAGCTCACATGGTGGATGTTAGCGCTAAAGCTGAAACAGTGCGAGAAGCGCGTGCTGAAGCCTTTGTTGAAATGTCAGCAGAAACATTAAGCATGATCACCGAAGGCAAGCATCATAAAGGTGATGTATTTGCGACGGCAAGAATTGCAGGAATTCAAGCAGCAAAAAGAACATGGGAATTAATCCCGTTATGCCATCCGCTGTTATTAACTAAAGTTGAAGTGCGTTTAGAAGCACTGACAGAATCTAACCGTGTACGCATTGAATCTGTTTGCCGTTTAACGGGTAAAACAGGCGTTGAAATGGAAGCATTAACTGCGGCATCGGTAGCAGCATTGACCATCTATGATATGTGCAAAGCCGTTCAAAAAGATATGGTGATTGGGCCTGTACGTTTATTAGAAAAAACAGGTGGCAAATCTGGTCATTTTAAGGTGGAAGCATGATTAAAGTTCTCTTTTTTGCTCAAGTCCGTGAATTAGTCGGCGTTGATTCTCTTGAATTAGATTGTGAGTACCACACGGTAGACGATTTACGTAAGGCATTAATCACTAAAGGTGAACGTTGGTCACTCGCGTTAGAAGATGGCAAGTTACTCTCTGCGGTAAACCAATCCTTTGTTCAAAGCTCTCACGTTATTAATGATGGTGATGAAATCGCCTTTTTCCCACCTGTTACAGGAGGATAAGATGAGCGCATCAACTCGTATTTCAGTACAAACCGAAAATTTTAGCGTTGGTGATGAATACCAATGGCTTTCAGAGTGTGACAGCGATGGTGCTGTTGTGACATTTACTGGTAAAGTTCGCAATCATAATCTCGGTGATGAAGTGAGTACGCTCACGCTTGAACACTATCCGGGAATGACTGAAAAAGCACTAACAGATATTGTAAACGAAGCCCGCTCTCGCTGGCCTCTACAGCGTGTAAGCGTTATTCACCGCGTAGGAACTCTGCATATTGGTGAAGAGATAGTGTTTGTCGGTGTAACCAGTTCTCATCGTAATAGCGCCTTTGAATCCGCCGAATTTATTATGGATTTCTTAAAAACACGCGCGCCATTTTGGAAAAAAGAAGGACTTTCTGAAAATAACGATAGATGGGTTGATGCACGCCAAAGTGATTATGACTCAGCCGAGCGCTGGGAATAAATCACCACACTCAATTTAATGCTACAAAACTTTACCTCAATTTATTTTATGATGACATTTCATACAGTTTATTTCATGGAAATGTAAAATCAGTGTGATAAAATTAAATTCTAATGAGCTCATAATGGGCTCTTTACTGAAATAAACGTTATCGTTAAACCTAACGTTATCACTATGATTAAAGGGTAATCATCATGGATCGATTTTCACGTTCTAATGATTCAATCGTACAGCGCACAGGTTCTGGCCTACAAACCTTTATGGCTCAGGTTTATGGTTGGATGACTGTTGGTCTGTTATTAACTGCGTTTGTAGCACTCTACGTTGCATCAAGCGAAGCATTATTATCAATGATTTTTTCTAGCAAGGTCGTCTTCTTTGGTCTGATCATTGCTCAGTTAGGGTTAGTTTTCGTGTTATCAGGTATGGTTCATAAAATGAGTGGTGCAGTTGCAACCTCATTATTTATGCTATATTCCGCATTAACAGGGGTAACTATCTCTAGTGTATTAATTATTTACACTGCATCATCAGTTGCGAGTACATTCTTTATTTGTGCGGCAATGTTCGGTGCATTAAGTGTTTATGGTTACACCACTAAGCGTAGCTTAACGGGTATGGGTAGCTTCCTGTTTATGGGGCTTATCGGTATCATTATTGCTTCTATCGTTAATATCTTTATGCAAAGCTCAATGATGAGCATGGTTATCTCTTACGCGGGTGTGTTAATTTTCGCTGGCTTAACTGCTTACGACACACAAAAATTAAAAGACATGGGTAATGAGATTAATCAAGAAGATAAAGAAAATATGCGCCGTTACTCCATTATGGGTGCATTAACGCTTTATTTAGATTTCATCAACCTGTTCTTAATGTTACTGCGTATTTTAGGCGACCGTCGTTAATTTTAACGATATTTACGTGCAAACGTAGTTTAACAACAGCATAAACAATAAATCCCATAACTTAATAAGTTGTGGGATTTTTTTATTTAATAAATTAATGGCTATCGTTTTAAGCTATTTTTCTTTGGAAAAGATAATACGCAAAAGTACCAGTGCCGGCTGCAATCACTAATAAAGGCCATAAACTGTGCCATATAACGGTGATATCGGCATTTTTAAGGTAAATCTGTTTTGTAATATCAGTGAAATGACGAATTGGGTTTATCCATGTGGCATGTTGTAGCCAAACGGGCATATTTTCTACGGGGGAAATATATCCGGATAATAAAACGGCTGGCATCATAAACACGAATACACCAATAAAGGCCTGCTGTTGAGTCGAACTTAATGCGGATATTAATAAGCCAAAACCCACCAGCGATAAGCCATAAATAAGCATGGTAAAGTAAAACAGGATTAATGAACCTGAAAATGGAATTTGATAACCGAATATCCCAATAATTAATACGATGGTGCCTTGAACAGCAGCCACAATCATTGCTGGAACCGCTTTGCCGACAAAAATTTGCCATGTTGATAGTGGCGAAACTAACAGTTGATCTAATGTACCTTGTTCACGCTCTCTAGCAACAGAAAGTGACGTAACTATCATCACGCCAATGGTAATAATCAATGCTACTAAAGAAGGCACAATAAACCATTTGTAATTTAAATTCGGGTTATACCAATTGCGAACAACAAGTTCTGTTTTATTCAGTAAAGAAGGTGTATTACCTGCTAATTCAGTTTGATAATTTTGTACGATTTGTTGCACATAATTAGCGGCAATTTGCGCACTATTAGAATTTCGACCATCTAGGATTATTTGCAATTTAACAGGAACATGGCTTTCTAGGTCAGCACTAAAATTCTGCGGAAAACGAACTAATAAAAGCGCTTTACGATTATCAATAGTCTCTTTTATTTCATGTTCATTTTTAAGCAAAAGAGTTTGAGAGAATGCACTCGCTTTGGCGATACGTTGGGTTAACTCAATAGATTGTTTACCATTGTCCTCATCAAAAATGGCAATAGAGGCATTGGTAACATCTAATGTCGCGGCAAAAGGAAATAAGATCATCTGAAAGATAACCGGCATTATTAAAATAATACGCGTTTGAGGCTCTTGTAATAATGACTGTAACTCTTTCATTATCAGGGTGAGAAGGCGATAAAACATAAAAACTCTCCCTTTAATCTAATCGACGACGTGTTGCTAACGCCGTTAATCCAATAAAAAATATCGCCGATACAATTAATAACCACATATCTAGCATCAATATCAACGGAATATCGCCAGCTAAAAATAGCGTTTGCAAACTACTCACAAAATAACGTGCAGGAATAAAATAGGTCACCACTTGAATAAATATGGGCATACTATCAATTTCAAAAACAAAGCCTGATAACATAATTGCGGGTAAAAATGCGGCATTTAGCGAAATCATCGCGGCATTAAATTGATTACGCGTTAACGTGGAAATAAGCAATCCCATGCCTAAAGCGGTAGCTAAAAAGAGTGAGGTGATCCCGCCTAAAATCCACAACGATCCTCGATAAGGTACGCCAAGCACAAACACGGTGACTACCATACATAACACCATGACAAAACTGCCTAACACTTGGTAAGGAATAAGTTTTGAAAGTAAGAGTTCTGTGCGTGTTATTTGGGTGGAAAGTAGGGCTTCCATAGTGCCTCTTTCCCATTCGCGGGCAATCACTAACGAGGTAAGAATAGCGCCCACTACGGTAATAATAATAGTGACAGCACCCGGAATAATATAGTGTTGGCTAATTGCTGCGGGGTTAAACCAATAACGAGGCTCTATTTCAATTAATGGCGTAGTATCAATCCCTTTACTGATAGCTTGTTGTTGCAACCAAATTTGCCAAACCCCTTTGGTATAAGCTTGAACAAAGTTTGCGGTATTGGGCTCGCTGCCATCGGTGATCACTTGAATAGGGGCTTTAGTATCTTGTCGAGCGAGTAATTCGGCAAAATTAACGGGAATAACCACAATGCCTCGAATTTGCCCTGCCTGCATTTTATCAATTAATAATTGTCGATTATCGCTAATAGTTGCATTGATATACGGTGAATTCGTGAAGGTATAAACTAACTCTTGTGCTGGTTGGCTTTGTTGATTAGTTAAAATACCAATATTTAATTTGCTTGAGTCTAAATTGATGCCATAACCAAAGATAAACAGCAAAGTAAGTGGGATAACAATAGCAATTAAGGCACTACTGGGATCACGAGTTATTTGCTTTGTTTCTTTTAAACACAAGGCATATAGACGTCGCCAAGAAAAGCGTGCATGAGAGGATTGAGCTAAATTACGCATGTTTTTCGCTCCCTTTATCATTTTCACTTTCAAGTTTTTTATCATAATCCAGCACTAATCCAATAAAAGCATCTTCCATTGAAGGGGTTGGATTATCGTTACTAGCAACCATTTTTTTGAGAGAATCAGGCTCGCCTGCCGCAATGATTTTTCCGCGATAAACCAAACCAATACGATCACAATATTCTGCTTCATCCATAAAGTGAGTGGTAACCATCACGGTCACTCCTTTATCAACCATGCCATTAATATGTAGCCAAAATTCTCGTCGCGTTAGTGGATCAACGCCTGATGTGGGCTCATCTAAAAAGAGAATATCAGGTTCGTGCATTAATGAGCACGCAAGAGCAAGGCGCTGTTTATAACCTAAAGGTAAGGTTTCAGTGATTTGATTTACCATCGGCTCTAAGCCAAAGGCAGTTATCATATCGTTGATTTTATCGCGCTGTTGTTTGCCATGTAAGCCATAGACACCAGAGAAGAATTTCAAGTTTTGTCCCACTTTTAAATTGCCATAAAGTGAGAACTTTTGTGCCATATAACCTAAATGTTGACGTGCTTTACCTGAGCTCTCTTTTAAGTCCATACCTAACACAAGCGCTTTGCCACTAGTGGGGACTAATAAACCACACATCATTTTGAAGGTTGTCGACTTACCAGCACCATTAGGGCCCAGCAAACCGAAAATTTCACCTCGTTTAACTTGGAAATCAACATGATCGGTCGCTGCAAATTGACCAAACATTTTGGTTAACTGTTGTGCTTCAATTACCGTTTCATTAGGTGCAGGAGGGATCTGCGGCATAATTTCAGCTAATTCAGATTTATGAGAAGGGCCGCCTCCTAATAAATCTATAAAAGCATCCTCAAAGCGTGGTGTAGCGGGAATAAGCTTCGCATCAGGTTTACCCAAAGCGTTCAGTAATTCAGTTTGATTACTCTGTTTTTTTAAGATCAAACGAACGGATTGTCCTTGAATAACGCCATCAGTAACTTGAGGTTGAATAATTGCTTGTTGCAATACTTTTCTACGCTGATGACCTTCAACATTGAGTAGAAAAGAGCGACCTGCCATTTTTGCTGTTAGATCTTGAGGAATGCCACTGTAAAGTAGTTCTCCTTTGTTAAGTAAGAGAATGTTTTTACATTGCTCAGCTTCATCAAGATAAGAGGTGCTCCATAGTATCAACATACCATCGCTGGCCAAAGCATGTACCATTTGCCAAAGTTCACGGCGTGCAATGGGATCGACTCCCACGCCTGGCTCGTCAAGAAGCAGAACTTTAGGGCTACCTAATAAAGTACAAGCAAGACCCAGTTTTTGTTTCATCCCTCCTGAAAGATTGCCTGCTAGGCGAGATGTAAAGCGAGTGAGATCGGTAAAGGTGAGCAGTTGGTGATAAACTTTTTTGCGCTCATCGCCGACAACATTTTTTAAGTCAGCATAAAGATTGAGGTTTTCTAATACCGTTAAATCTTCATAAAGACCAAATTTTTGTGGCATATAGCCAAGAATAGCTCTGACATCAACACTCTGCTTTTGCGGATCCATTCCTAAAATATGAATATCACCCGCATCAGGCTTTAATAAACCTGCAAGCATACGGATTAAGGTTGTTTTGCCTGCACCATCTGGGCCAACTAAACCTGTTACAGAGCCACCTGTAATGGTGGCTGTTAATGACGAAACTGCAGGGCTTTCTAGCCCTGTAAAGCATTTCTCAACACCTTGAAGTTGGATAGTGTAATCAGTGTGTTCCATTTTTCCCCCACACTTAATGAGAGGAGGCAAATTTTAAGGTGACAGGCATACCTTGGCGCAATGCATCATCAGCATCCGTTACAACCACTCTGAGACGATAAACTAAATCGGTTCTTAACTCCGGTGTTTCAACACTTTTTGGGGTAAATTCAGCTGTTGGTGAAACAAATCCAATCGTACCGTGATAAGGCTTATCTTTACGCCCATCGGTGTATAGATAAACTTCTCGATTAGGAACGGCTTCGCTTAAGTGAGTTTCGCTGATATAAGCTCTGACCCAAACGGGATTAGTTAATGATACTGTAAATACAGGGCTTCCAGCGGATAACATCGTTCCGGGCTCTACAGCTCGAGTTAAAACAGTACCTTGTGATGGAGAGATTAATTGCGTGTCTTGGAGGTTTAATTCAGCTTGAGCAACGGCAGCTTTAGCTTGCATAACTTGTCCTTTTGCCGCATCAATGTCTTCTTTTCGATAACCGTTTTGATATTGATTTAGCTTATCTTGTGCTGCTTTTAAGGCAGCTGCTGCTTGATTACGATTATTTCTTGCACTATCTAAATCGTTGGCTGAAATCACTTTTCGGTTAGCAAGATCTTGTTGACGTTTATAAAAGTTATCTGCGTATTGCCAAGCGGCCTGCTTTAATGACACATCAGATTGAGCTTGCGCGATTTCCTCAGTGCGATATCCCGCTTCCATTAAAGCGAGTGAAGCAATTGCACTATCACGCTCACCATAAGCTTTATTTAGTGCATTGCGATAGGGCGCATCATCAAGCTTGCCTAATAATTGCCCTTTTTGAACAGGCGCACCTTCATCAACTTGTAATGTATCTAATCTTCCAGCAACACGAAAACTAAGGTTGACTGTACGTATATCGACATTGCCATAGAGTACTAATTCAGACTCTTTGTTTTCTTCGTAATAATAGATACCTGCAACAATACCGATAATAATCATTAAGATAATAAAGAAACTGACTTTTTTAGTTTTCATAATAACTCTATTTATACGTGATGGGTGTTAGTGTAAATCTCTCTTAATCCGTTGAGTAATAAAGTAATATGAGTTTTTAAAGTATTGGAGATAATCTGATACTCATTTTTACCAATTCTATCCCATCCAGTTTGTCTTAGGATTGTTTCCCTAACTAAACGAAATGATAACACTTCTCCCAAAATAGCGTGAGTATGTAACATCGTTGTAGGTAGTGAAGGATCTAAACCAATATAGATAGCTAATAGTTTGTTTACGCGCGTTAAAAGAGGCGATAATGCTTGCTGGTGGATCAAGGAATATGCTTCGGTTGGAACAAGCTGTTCTCTTGCCATAATGCGACTAAGATGAATATTGGCTTTATCAAGCACCAGTTGAGCATATTGTAAAAAGCTATCTGTAATAAGCGTTTGCAGTAATGGGAGATGTTCTGTTGGGTTAGGCCGCTCAAGAAATTCGTCAAGAATGGAAACTGTAGGTTCAAAATCAAGGCGAATAAGATCAGCAATATGCTGTGCAACGGCGAGATATAACCCTTCTTTAGAACCAAAATAATAAGCGATAGCGGCAATGTTTTGTTGAGCAGCTTGTGCAATTTGGCGTGTTGTGGCGGCATCAGGCCCATTTTTACCAAAGATCTCACATGCCGCTTCCAATAATTGTCGTTTTGCTAGTTCACCGCGCGTCGTCTTCTGTTGGGTGTCTGACATAATAGAAGATACCTTACTTAAGTAAAATGTAACAAAACCAATGATATTAAAAACAGCGATAACAAGACGTATTATATTAGATGATATTGAACAATAGGGAAAATTTGTGATAATAATCGAATAAAGGTGATGTGTAATAAAAAAAGTGCAATCTATTATTGAAAATTATTTTTGTATTCTGAATACAGCAAAAACTGTTAGAATAGGGGTTATTAGGTTAACCTAACAAGGTTCATTCTCTTTCACCACTGTCTATATCGAGAAATGATAGCACCTATAGAGTAATATTACCTATAGATTGACAGTATGAAAGCCCGTCATTTTAATTTCAATCACCGTGTTATACGTTCTGGTTGTAGGAGACTACTGTTTTGACCGATTTTACATCGCTTGGTTTAAGTGAGGCGCTTCTCCGCGCTATTGATGAACAAGGGTATAAAACCCCAACCCCTATTCAACAACAGGCGATTGAGCCGATTTTGGCGGGTAAAGACGTATTAGCGAGTGCACAAACGGGCACAGGTAAAACAGCTGCTTTTACATTACCAATATTGGAAAAGCTGTCTCAATCAGCAGAAAAAATAAAAGGTCGTCAACCCGTTAAAGCGCTGATTTTGACACCAACGCGTGAGCTAGCGGCTCAAATTGCTGAAAACGTAAAAGCGTATAGTCGTTATATTCCAATTCGTTCACTAGTTGTTTTTGGTGGAGTAAGTATTAATCCACAAATGATGAAATTACGCGGTGGTGTTGATGTACTGATTGCAACACCGGGACGTTTACTCGATCTTGAACATCAAAATGCGGTTGATCTTTCTCGCGTTGAAGTTTTAGTGCTTGATGAAGCTGACCGTATGTTAGATATGGGCTTTATCCACGATATTCGCCGTGTAATTAGTAAATTACCGAAAAAACGTCAAAATTTACTATTTTCAGCGACATTCTCTAAAGAGATCACTGGTCTTGCCAATTCGCTATTAAATGATCCGGTGAGTATTTCCGTTGCACCAAGAAACTCAGCCGCAGAATCTGTTGATCAACATGTGCATTTAGTTGATAAAAAGCGTAAAACCGAGCTGTTATCACATTTAATTGGTTTAGAAAATTGGTCTCAAGTGCTGATTTTCACCCGTACTAAACATGGTGCGAATAAACTTGCTGAACATTTAAATGCAGATGGTATTAAATCAGCTGCTATTCATGGCAATAAAAGCCAAGGTGCGAGAACTCGCGCATTAGCTGATTTTAAAGATGGTAAATTAAAAGCATTAGTTGCAACAGATATTGCCGCTCGTGGTCTTGATATCGACCAACTGCCGTATGTTGTCAATTTTGAATTACCACAAGTCGCAGAAGATTATGTTCACCGTATTGGTAGAACAGGCCGCGCTGCTGCAACGGGTAAGGCTATTTCACTTGTCTGTGTTGATGAACATGGTTTATTAGCTGATATTGAGCGTTTATTAAAACGTGAAATTCCACGTTTAGCGTTAGAAGGTTACGATCCTGATCCTTCAATTAAAGCAGCGCCTTTGCATAAAAAACCAAAGAATAATGCACCACGTAGAAGTGGTGGTCGTGCAGATATTCGTGGTAAAGACAATCGCAACAATAGTCGTAAAGACGGCGATAGTGAAGGCAAAGAGTCTGGACGTAATAAAAGCAAAGAAAACTACCGTAATAAAGATGGTTCTCGTACCGGAAAATTAGGGCCTCGTCGTTCACGTAAAAGTGATGAAGGTAATGATAATCAAAGCCCTTGGTCAAAAGCTAGAAAAGAGTTTTGAGGTTAAAAAGTGCGAGTTTTATTAGCGCCAATGGAGGGGGTTTTAGACCCCCTTGTGAGAGAGTTACTCACCTCGATTAACGATTACGATCTCTGTATTACAGAGTTTGTACGAGTTGTAGATTCATTATTGCCAACGAAAGCATTTTACCGTTTATGCCCTGAATTGCAGACAGAAAGCCGCACAAAAAGTGGCACGCTTGTACGGGTGCAATTATTAGGACAACACCCACAATGGTTGGCTGAAAATGCCTTTAGAGCCGTTTCTTTAGGCTCTTGGGGGGTTGATTTAAACTGCGGTTGCCCTTCAAAAACAGTCAATGGTAGTGGTGGTGGCGCTTCACTTTTAAGACAGCCAGAAACGATTTATCAAGCAACAAAAGCAATACGTGATGCAGTGCCTTCAGAGTTGCCTGTATCTGTTAAAGTGAGACTTGGCTGGGATTCTTCTGCGTATAGCCATGAGATTGCAGATGCAGTGGTGCAAGGTGGTGCTACAGAAATCACTGTACATGGCAGAACAAAAGAAGATGGTTATAATGCCGAAAAAATTAACTGGCAGGCCATTGGAGATATTCGTCAAAGACTTTCAATACCTGTAATTGCTAATGGCGAAATTTGGAACCGTGAAGATGCATTAGCCTGCTTAGCCACAACAGGTTGCGATGCGATAATGATTGGCCGCGGTGCAATGAATACCCCTAACTTAAGCCGTGTTGTAAAAGGCATAGAAGCTAGAATGCCTTGGCAAGAGGTGATTGAATTATTAAAGCGCTATGTTCGATTAGAAAAGCGTGGTGATACGACTATTTATCATGCGTCACGTATTAAGCAGTGGTTTAGTTATTTACGCAAAGAGTATCCAGAAGCCAATGAGTTATTTAGACAAATTAGAACATTAAAAACGTCGCCAGAAATAGCAGTAGCAATAGAGTCTCTGTAGTTTAAAAATAATCTTAACCAATAAAAAATAGCGCTAATTAATCAGCGCTATTTTTTTATTCATTAAGAAATAATCCATCCACCATCCATTTATCTTAAATATTATGTAATTTATTTCTAATAATTGGAAATAATCACTTTTTCGACTTACACTCAATAAGTGACATTTTTTAGGTATGTTGTTTATATCAAGACTATTTTAGGGGGGAATATGGGAATTATTGCTTGGATTATCTTTGGTTTGATCGCGGGTATTTTGGCGAAATTCTTAATGCCAGGCTCTTATGATATTGGTCTGATATGGACTTGTATTCTGGGTATTGTGGGTGCGGTTGTTGGTGGTGCGATTAGTAACTTTTTTGGCAAAGGTAAAGTTGATGGATTTAACTTTGGTAGCTTTGTTGTTGCTATCATCGGCGCCATTGTCGTGCTCTATCTTGCAAAAATCTTCGCAAGTTAATACCTCCATACCCAATAGATATTGATAATAAACCCGCATAATGCGGGTTTACTTTTTTAAGCATAAACGGATTAAATTAGCATTCACAAGGAAGAGCACTTTCAGCTCCCCATTGCGCCCAAGAGCCGTCATAGAGCGCAATAGATTGGCAACCCAATACGGTCAACGCTAAAAATAAAATTGCCGCAGTCATACCTGAGCCACAAGTAACAATAATAGGCTGTGATAAATCAACGCCCGCTTGTTCAAATATCAGCTTTAACTCAGCTTTCTGTTTTAACTGCCCATTAATAACTAACTCATTCCACGGAACGTTTTTACTGCCAGGAATATGTCCACTGCGCAAGCCCGGACGAGGCTCTGGTGCTCTACCATAAAAACGATCAGCTGAGCGAGCATCGATCATCTGTTTTTGCTTAGTTTCTAAATTATCAAGAAGTTGTTGTTTATTGGCATAGCGTTGTGCATGACGTTCAACCACAAAAGGAGACTGTGCTGGTACTTTTATTGCCTCACCTTGTTCTGTTGCAAACCTAGCCTCAATCCATGCTTGTAAACCACCAGCAAGAATACGCACATTACGACAACCTAGTGTTGTTAATGTCCACCAACCTCTTGGTGCAGAAAATAAGTTACCTTGATCGTAAATAATAACGGTTGTGGTATTAGAGATACCTAATTGTGTCAATGTTTCTGAAAATAGGGTATCAGAAGGCAACATATGTGGTAGTGATGTAGTTTTATCTGCGACTTCATCAAGATCAAAAAAATGGGCATGTGGAATATGACGCTCAAGGTAAAGCGCTTGATAGTCAATCTGTTGAGTTGGCATTGGTGCGCTGACATCAAGGATCACAAGATCAGCATCATTTTGATGTTCAAATAACCATTGGGGAGTAACAAAGTAATCGTATTCCACGGTGCGACCTCATTTATTTAGCAGAATGTGAGCTGTCAGGGATAGCTGGAAATTGCTGTGTAGGTGGTGTTTCAGGTTGAGTCTGCTCTGTTTCTATTGGTGTTGTGGAGCGCGTATAGATATTTAAGCCAGCAAGGAAAACACCACCGATAGAACCAAAAGCAAGTAGCGCGATAATCACAATAATTATTTTTTTCATAATGTTCATTTGCAGATGAATGTTGCGCAAAAGTATATCGAGATATGAAGTTGAAACAAGTACTAAGTCGGTTTAATCAACAAATGATAGTGGCTAAAACGTCTTATTTTTAGGCAAAAAAAAGGGGGTGATAGATAAATAAACAGGCTATTTATTTTTTATAAATAGCCTGAGTAGAGTTAATGTTGACGTTAATTATTTCAATCAAAGGTTACAGTCAATGATAAGAAAAAATCCCTTAAACTCAGGAGTAAATGAGTTTAAGGGGAAGGGTAACGCAACTTAATTAGGAATATAAAAACCAGAATGTCATTGCTAAGTTCACAATAGCCGCGACAGCCATAGGAATGGCGGTACGTTTAACTATTTGGAAAGGTGAGACATTCGCAATACCTGCAATGGCAACAATCGCGGCGGTAATTGGCGAAACAGTACGGCCAAAGCTGGTCATTATTTGCATTGGTAAAATTAAGGTAATGACATCAACTTTTAAGAAGGCGGCAATTTTGGGCGTTAAGGCGGCAAATGAGAAGAATGCTGCATTACCTGAGCCCATTAAAAAGGCCGCTAATGCAAGAATGGCGCTCATTACAATGATCATGGCTGCAATACCAAAACCCGCGTCTTGAGCTGAGCTAATTAACGTATCGACGGCACCACTTTTTAGTAAACCATTAGCAAAGAACTCACCAGATACAATTAACGATACCACTAAGACAAATTGCTTACCCATTCCTTCAAAGAACAACATAAAGCTATTCATTACTGCTTTTGCATCGCGTAAGCGAACATATTCAAAAAGAAGTGCAATCACGGTACTAATAACCATCGCTGTGGTGACTTCTAATTTAATATACGGGTGTAACAAAGGGCTGAAGCCGATAATGAGAATTAAAGGGATGACAGGTAATAAGGCATAAGACAGTGGAATTTTATTGCCTTCTTCCTTTACAGCATCAATGGTTGTTGGGTCAAAAACAAATCCTTCACGTTTATCCCACCAGCGTTGAATAAAGAAATGAGTGATCGCAACGGCAATAATAATAGGAATTGTGATCGGTAACTGGTGTTGAACAAAGTAGACGGCAGGTTCTATATCCGCTGTTTTCGCCGCCATAATCACGTTACCAGAGCCAGGGCCATGGTCGATAAATTGGCAGCATCCAATTACGGCTAAAGCGGAAAGTGGGCTAATACCAGAACGAATTAATATCGGATACATGGTGACCATTAACAGCATACCTAAACCTGCATGGCTAGGAATAAAGATAACCAAGATTTGGGTGACTAAAAATGAAATCACTAATAATAAGTAAGGCGATTTTATCGCTTTTAATGGTCTTTCAAAAATAGCGAATAAAGCGCGACTTGCGCCAACGTGTTCCATATAACGAGAGAAACCCGCAATTGCCATTAATGTTAAACCAAGACCCGCTAGGCGAGAACTCATAATATCCGTAAAGATTTGGAAAATATCAAAATATTTAAATTGGGTGGATTTATTTTCTGGCAATAACGGATTAAGGTCGAGAGATGCTGTTAAGAGTAATAGCAATAATCCGCCGAGTAATAATACTGGCTGAGGTTTATAACCTCGCGCCAGTAAATAAACCACCAACGCTGTTACCAGCGCGGCAATGATTAAACCTGTCATAGTGAATTCCCCGGTAATGATGCAATATTTTTGTTATTGGTTTAATGCTGAAAAAGCTTGTGTAATATCTGCAATAAGATCATCCGTTGCTTCAAGGCCAATATGTAAACGGACAAAAGGACCATGACCTTCACGCCAATCAGATGCTGTTCTCGCACCGATAACATTGGCAGGTAAAGCGAGGCTTTCAAATCCCCCCCAAGAAGCACCAATGCCAAAAAGCTCAAGCGCATCAATAAATTGTTCTGATTGTTTAGCGGTATATTCTTGTTTAAATTCAATGGTTAATAGACCGTTACTGCCTTTGCAATCACGTTTCCATAAATCATGACGAGGATGATTAGGTAATTCAGGGAACCAGACTTTTTCAACTTCAGGGCGAGTCTCTAACCACTGTGCAATGGCTAGTGCTGATTTACCATGTGCTGCGATGCGTTGACCTAATGTCCTCATACCACGAAGAACTAATGCTGCATCATCTGGGCTACTGGCTTGCCCTAATGCTTCAGGTAATGCACCAATTTTTTTCCATGCTTTTTCATTCGCAACCATAATGCCCATCATCACATCAGAGTGACCGCATAAATATTTGGTTGCCGCGATAACAGAGACATCCGCGCCTAATTCCAGCGGGTTATAGAGCCATGCAGAGCCCCAAGTATTATCAACACCGACAGGAATATCTTTCTCATGAGCAATACGGCAAATTTCAGGCAGGTCTAGCATTTCATAAAGGAGTGAGCCCGGTGATTCGACAAAAATAAGCTGTGTATTTTGTTGAATTTTTTGTTCAAAATCAGAACCATCGGTTTTAAAGAAACTATAAGCGATATTATTAGGCTCAAGAAAAGCCGATGCAATTTTACGAACAGGCTCATAAACAGAATCAGCAAATAAAACATGTCCACCACTGCGGGCATATCCCATAATTGTGACGGCAATAGCGGCTAACCCAGTAGGGAATAACTGAGCACGATAGCCGCCTTCTAATTCGGTTACTAAAGCTTCAAGGGCAAATGCGGTTTCTGTACCACGCGCACCGTAGCTTAAAACACGCTCTGTTGCACGACGATCACGAACATCACGCCAACTCTTAATCGAATCAAAAACGATGGTACTGGCTCTCATTACGGGTGGATTAATAGGGCCTGAAGTTTTGATTTCTTGACGTCCACTGTGTATCAGTTTTGTTTGTTTATTTTGTTTCATTATTAATATCTCCAAATATAGAAATAGAGTTCCCCGGTAATTAAATAAAAGGATTAATTACTGTTTGCGCTTATTTTGTTTCTATTATTTATAACAAACTTATTTATTTTTAAAATAGCTATTTTCTAAAAATGATGATCTTCCTCTAACTTTTTAGCATTAATTATTCTAATTAAATCTTAAATAACATTTAAGATTCAAAAGTTATAAGTAATAAATAAAGGGTTGTTTATAACTAATTGAATTAATGCTACTTTTTAATTGATTAGAAATATTTGAAATTAGATTAAAATTATCAAAGTGTTTTTATTGAGATTATATTGCATAAATAAAATAACAATCTAACAAGTCGTTTGATTAAAAAAACGATTTTTTTATTATTCTTTTAACAGGGGAAATAATTATGGGAACCAGCGTTTTTGATTCGGTTTTATTAAAGAATTTATGGTCAACAGAAGAGATGAGAATTATTTTTTCTGATAAAACTAGAATGCAAAATTGGCTTGATTACGAAGCCGCATTAGCGATTGAGCAAGCTGAATTAGGTTTGATCCCAAAAGAGGCTGCAAAAGTGATTGCAGACACCGCGAAACTTGAAAAGCTCGATATGGATTATGTATTAGAACAAGTGCGTCTTACTCGCCATCCATTAGTGCCAACAATTCGTGGTTTAGAACATGCTTGCCCAGAACACTATGGGGAATACGTTCACTTTGGTCCAACAACACAAGATGTTATTGATACCGGTCTTGTACTGCAACTAAAAGATGCTCATCATACTTTCTTACGTGATATCAAAGTATTAGGTCGTGCATTACTGTCATTAAGTGAACAACATCGCAACACACCAATGGTTGGGCGTACATTAGCATTACAAGCTCTGCCAATTACATTTGGCCATAAAACCGCAATTTGGTTAACTGAGTTAGCGCGTCATTATCAACGTCTTAAAGAGATCGAACCTCGCTTATTTGTAGGTAGTGTTGTTGGTGCGGTGGGTACAAAGGCTTCTTTAAGCGATAAAGCTGATGAATTAGAAGCCCGTGTATTAAAACGCTTAGGTTTAGGTGTACCTGAAATTTCATGGCAACCTGCGCGAGATAGATTCAGTGAATATGGCATGTTAATGGGCTTAATTAGTGGAACTCTAGGTAAAATTGCTAATGAAATCCTACTATTAGCACATAACGAAATTGATGAGTTATCCGAGCCTTTCAGCAAAGGACAAGTAGGCTCTTCGACCATGCCACATAAACGTAACCCTGCCATTGTTGAAAATGCGGCCTGTGTGAGTAACACCCTAAAAGCGAATCTTTCTGTTTTAACGGATATGATGAAACACCAACATGAGCGTGATGGTGCAATCTGGAAAATGGAATGGAAGATCATGCCTGAAATGTGCCTGATGCTGTCTGTTATTTTCGATAATATGAAAACAGTAATAGGCGGACTGAATGTGCATGTTGAAAAAATGCGCGAAAATATGGATATTCTTGGTGGCTTTATGCTGGCAGAGCGTGTGATGTTTGCATTATCTGATAAAGCAGGTAAACAAACCGCGCATGAAATTGTGTATGAGGCATCAATGTCTGGGCAAGAAGAAGGCATAACCTTCGTTGAAGCGATTAATCGTGATACCCGTATTCGTGATCACATTACTCAAGAGGAACTTGATGCACTTTTAGATCCAACGACATATGTCGGTAATGCACCAGCCCAAGTTGATCGAGTTGTCGCACAAACCAAAGCTTCTGGCTGGTTAAATGACTAAGTGACTTAATTACATCCAATCTTCTTATTATCTAAAAGCCGGTGATATTGCTGGCTTTTTCTTATCTATCCCGAGGTGTTTATGACATTGAGTCAGCAGTTAGCCCAATTTATTACTACAACCACTTTCTCTGATTTACCTGTTCAAGTTGTTAGCCGAGCCAAAATTCATTTATTAGATACATTAGGTGTCGCACTTGCTGGAAGTGTGCAACAAAGTGCTATTCAAAGTCGTCAAGGTGTGGCTTTTTTACCTGATAGCCAAGGTAACATTCCGATTTGGGGAAGTTCGCTAACAACAAGCACTACGGTGGCGGCACTGACAAATGGTATTGCATCACATGCCTTAGATTTTGATGATACACATACTGATTCGATTGCACATGGTAGCGCGGTATTAACGCCAATTGCTTTTGCATTGGGTGAGTCTATTGGTGCGTCATCAAAAGATATTTTAACGGCATGGGTGATTGGCTGGGAAGTGGCAGCAAGAGTAGGCTTAGCAAGCCATAGTGGATTTCATCAGCGAGGTTTTCATGCCACAGCAATTGCGGGAATTTTTGGCGCAACAGCTTGTGCCGCTTCACTATTAAAGTTAACGCCAGAACAAACTGTGAATGCAATAGGCCTAACAGGAAGCCAAGCAGGAGGTGTGGCAGAATATCTTACTAACAGTTCATCTTCTAAATGCTTTCATGCGGGATGGGCTGCACAATCAGGTATTATCGCAGCATCATTAGCAAAAGGCGGAATGACAGGTCCTGACACAATATTTGAAGGTCGTTATAGCCTTTATCAAACACATGGTATTAAAGAGCAAGCACAACCAGAACAAGTGGCATTAGGATTAGGTGATGTGTGGGAATTTTTAAATGTTTCTATTAAGCCTTATCCGGTATGCCATTTCGCTCATGCGACTGTAGATTGTGGGCGTAATTTGCTGAAAAAAGGGATCATGGCTGATGATATTGATAGTGTTGAGTGTGTTGTCGATCCAGTAGCGGCTGCTTTGATTTGCGAGCCACTTGAAACAAAATGGGTACCTCAAACCGCGTATGGGGCTAAATTTAGTTTGCCATGGTTATTTGCTGCGGGTTTTCTAGATAACGCTTTAACGCTCTCTTCATTATTACCTGAAAACCTACAACGGGAAGATATTCAGTCATTAGCGAAGCGTGTAAGTTATCGTTATCCCGAAAAAGGGGAGATCCCATTTCCTACTTATTTCCCAGGATTAATTTTCGTGACATTAAAAAATGGCGAGAAGATCACGGAAAGATTAGACATTCAATACGGTAATCCGAAAAATCCAATGGCAGATAAAGATGTGATCAGTAAGTTTTACGATAATGCATCTTTGGTGATAGAAGCAGAACAATCAGCACAGTTAGTTGAAAAAATACTGCATTTCGACAATGTCACTATTTCAGAAATAACACAATTATTACGTATTAAAGAAATAGAAGGTTAGGCTGAAATAATGCAAACAAGGTGATTGTATAAAGGATTCGTATAAAAGATTAGTGTAAAGGATTGGTTTTAACTACCAATCCTTTACTTATTGTCTTGCACACATAAATTCAGATATACAAACTACCTTCTCACCAATTTTCACCGTACCTGAAAAGCTAACAATTGTGCGTCGTTGTCGGCGAAATTGGATCTCAATATGTAGCTGATCGCCCGCTTTCACCACGTCATAAAAACGCGCATTTTTTATACTGGCAAAATAACATTGTTGATCTTTACCCATTGGTGAAAGGTAGTAATGGGCAAGAACGCCAGAAGCTTGAGCCATACTTTCAAGTAGTAATAAAGGTGGATAAAACTCACCAAAAACAACCGTATCATTGGTTGTGATATTTTTAATGGCTGTTAATTTGCCACTAGCAAGTTCAGCTGGCTCAGAAATAACGCGATCAATTAATAAGAATGGATAACGATGAGGCAATATTTCCATTATTTCACTGACGGAAATGAGCATATATTTTCTCCTCGTTATGGTGATAGGGTAAGCTCAGTTTTACAACAACGGTGGTTATTATTTCATTCTTATTCAATATGGTACAGTATTGACCTGTATTTTTGATGAGAAAATTGAGTTAAACAGATAACAAAGACCAGAATAGGAAAAATCTAGCCTTTGCTATTTCTAAATAAGAATAGTTTATTAATCAAGGCGAGCAATAATTTGGCGTAGATCGTTCATTGCTGCTTCATTTAGAGGCTCTTGCGGTAAAATAGGAGAGCCGACTTCAAAGCCTTGAATATTTAAGGATGCTTTAATACATGATGCGAGCGAGTACTTTGTAAACGCTTCATTGATTTGCCATATCTCTTTTTGTTTTGCTAGTGCTGTATCAAAATCGCCTTTTGTTGCTAACTCATACAGTTCAACACATTGCTTTGGCAACACACAAGCAGGCCCCGCCATCCAACCTACACCGCCAAGTTTTAACACCAACAATGGAATATGAGCTGAAGCACTAAAGATCTTAACACGCTCACCAAACGTATTGATCATGGTGAGTAAGCGACCTGTATTGCTTGAGGCATCTTTAATATATTCAATATTCGGGATATAGCTAAGCTCATTGAATAAAGAAATAGGAAGAACATCTCCCAAAAGTCCTGGGTTGGTATAAATTGTCATGGATTTTTCAGGAAAAGCTTCGGCGATAGTTCGGAAATAACCAGCTTGTGCGGCTTCGCTTAATGGGTACATTTTTTGTGAAATTAAGACCATGCCATCGACGCCTAATTGAGCGTATTGTTCAGCTTGATGACAAGCAT
Organism: Proteus sp. G2618; assembly: GCF_009915995.1. Classification (NCBI taxonomy): domain Bacteria; kingdom Pseudomonadati; phylum Pseudomonadota; class Gammaproteobacteria; order Enterobacterales; family Morganellaceae; genus Proteus; species Proteus sp. G2618. Next base: position 37,607 of record NZ_JAABNI010000020.1, read on the forward strand.
CTGCAGTTGAAAAACCTGCAACACCCGCAATAACGGGAATTCGGCCTGCGGTTTGATCAACTGTAATACGCACAATTTCATTGCGTTGTGTTTGAGAGAGATAAGCGTATTCACCAGTGCTACCTAATGGACTTAAACCATGAACGCCACACGAAATCAAATGTTCGACTAATCGACGTAATGAAGCTTCGAGGATGGTACCTTTAGTTTGATCAACTGGTGAAACAAGGTAAGGAAAAATGCCATGAAATTGGGTCATAATCGGTGTCCTGTTTTATGGTTTTAATCTTTTATTACTTTGGTTATCAACACGATTTAAGGGCTCTAGGATCTCTATTCTTGTTGAAGTGTTATGTCGGCATGATTAATCACTTCATTTTGTTCATTTTTTAATGAATCAAACAGTATTTGGGCTGCTTTTCCGGGGCTGTTGGCATTGAGATACAAGTTATAACTGATAGCAGGTAAAGCCGGTAAGCCTTCTTTTTCGCCTAAAATGCGTAAATCATCACCTGAAAGCTCAATTGAGCGCGCCATAATGCCTAAGCCTGCACGTACTGCGGCTCTAGCACCCGAAAGCGTTGTAGCAATATAAGCGATTCGCCAACGAATACCTTGTTGATCAAGGTGATTTATCATCATATCGCGGTATGTGCTGGGTTCATCTAATACAACTAACGGTAAGGGTTCATCAAGATCAAACCGGAAGTGTTTTCCGCAATACCATAAAGAGGGAGAAACTCGTAATACAATTTTGGGATAACCCACATGTTCTTCAGTGGAAATGGCCAAATCCAGCTCGTTGTTTTCTAACATAGACATTAAAAATGGGCTACGTTTAACAATAATTTCCATGATAAGGCGAGGATAGGCTCCAGAAAAACGCGCAAGAAGATCAGGTAAAATCGTGTTTGCCGTATCATCTGGAGAGCCAATTTTTAAGATCCCATCAATTTCTTCATGCATCAATGAAAGACAGGCTTCATCATTCAAACGCAAAATACGGCGAGCATAATTAAGCAGTTGTGTACCTGCTTCTGTCAGTGTTTTGTTTCGTCCTTGGCGAGCAAACAGCTCTTTGCCTATCAGCGATTCAAGTCGTTGCATTTGCTGGCTTACGGCAGATTGTGTACGACAAACAGACTCAGCCGCCGCTGCAAAGGTATTTCCATCGACAACAGCAACAAAGGTTCGAAGCAAATCAAGTTCTAAGTTAAAAATAGGGCGCTTTGCGGAAGTCATTATAGGTATCTCTTAACTGGTGTTGTGTTTAATAAAACCAATAAATCACATTTTTTATAAGACTATTTTAGATATTACGTAATGAATACTCATACTATGAAGAGTTGAATTAATAATCTATAACAAAGCTCAATAATTTCGAGATGTTATCCATTCTTTGATGAAAAAGGAGAGCAAATGAAGGTAACTACTGATTTTTATACAGTGTTATGAGACAATGGCGCCTTTCTTAAAATCAGTTACAGAGTGGTTATGTCCCTTTCTCAATCAGTTAAAAATCAAATAAGTCAGTGGTATAAAGCCCTACCTGAGCATATCGAAGGGTTTATTCCGCGAGCGCCACAGCGTGAAATGATAGCTGAGGTGGCTAAGACTTTTTCTGATGAGATGGGACGTCATTTAGTGATAGAAGCCCCAACTGGCGTGGGTAAAACACTCTCTTACCTTATTCCGGGTATTGCTATTAGCCGTGATGAGAAAAAACCACTGATAATCAGTACAGCCAATGTGGCATTACAAGATCAAATTTATAGCAAAGATCTACCATTACTTAAAAAAATCATTCCTGATCTCACGTTTACTGGCGCTTTTGGTCGTGGACGTTACTTATGCCCTCGTAATTTAGATGCGATTTGTGCAACAGAAGGTGAGCAAATTGACCTTATGTTTTTGCTTGAAGATAAAGTTGATGTGGCGACAAGTGCAGAAAGAGAAATTTGCCTAGAGCTGAAAAATGATTTCACTAGTTTTGGTTGGGATGGTTTGCGTGATCATCATAAACGCGCATTAACAGATAGCTTATGGCGTAAAATCAGCACGGATAAGATGAACTGTTTAGGGCGCAATTGCCAATATTATCATCGTTGTCCTTTCTTTATTGCCCGCCGTGAAATTGATGAAGTGGATGTGGTTATTACCAATCACGCTTTAGTGATGGCGGCAATGGAAAGTGAATCTGTGTTGCCAGATGCTAAAAATCTACTTTTGGTACTTGATGAAGGGCACCATATTCCTGATGTTGCGCGAGATGCCCTTGAAGTTGAAGGGGAAATAACCTTAGTTGCTCTTAATAATCAGCTTGATAATATCACTCGCCATGTTAGCCAGTATTTAGCGCAATTTATTCCGATAAGGCCGCCTAAATTGGCTGATCCTATTCGTTTTGATGCCCATATCGCTAAGTTGCGTGAAGCTTATCAAGAGGTTGATACATTTACACGCGCACTATTGCCAGAACGTAGTGAGCAAGATGAATACCTCTTCCCGTTAGGTGAATTGCCTGAACAACTTCTGTTAAGTTGCCAGACATTATTTAAGCTAACAGATGGTTTAAAAATGTTGGGCGAAGCCATTTTAAATGATTTAACAGAGCGTACTGCAAAAGAAGATGTTGTACGTTTACATCGTGCTATTTTAACGACCAGTAGAATGGTGGGTTATTTAGAAAATATGGCAAAACTGTGGCGCTTAGCCACATTAGAGCAAACCTCAAAAGCGCCAGTATCCAAATGGTTAACGCGCCGTTACGATAAAAAGCAGTCTCATCTCTATTTTCATTGTGCTGGCATTCGTGTTAGCGAACAACTGACGCAATTGTTATGGAAAAATATCCCACATGTGGTTATTACTTCTGCGACATTACGCTCATTAAATAGCTATTCTCGTATTCAAGAATTAACAGGCTTAAGTGAGCATTTTGATGATCGCTTTATTACATTGTCTTCGCCTTTTGAACATAAAGAGCAAGGTAGATTAGTTATTCCTAAAATGCGTTATGAACCGACCATGAGCCATGAACGTGAACATTTAAAAGAGATGGCGCGTTATTTTCGACACAGTATGGAAGAGAATAACCACAGAGGCCAATTAGTTTTATTTAGTAGCCAGCGAGCAATGGAAGGCTTTTTAGAAGAAGTGAAAGATTTACGTTTGTGCTTATTAGTGCAAGGCGATCAGCCACGCTATCGATTAGTCGAAACACATTGCAAGCGTATTGATGCGGGTGATAATAGCGTGTTGATAGGTTTGCAATCTTTTGCAGAAGGGCTCGATTTAAAAGGGGATTATTTAACGCAGGTGCATATTCATAAAATTGCTTTTCCGCCTGTGACAGATCCCGTGATTGTGACAGAAGGAGAGTGGCTTAAATCGCTAAAACGTTATCCTTTTGAAGTGCAGAGTTTACCGAGTGCATCGTTTAATTTAATTCAGCAGGTTGGGCGTCTTATTCGTAGTCATCATTGTCACGGTGAAATAGTGATTTATGACAGACGCTTGCTAACAAAAAACTATGGTTCGCGTTTATTAACCGCGTTACCTATTTTCCCTATTTATCAACCAGAGATGCCTAAAGAGAAAGATAAATAAAAAAAGACTACCTAGAGAAAGAGAGGTAGCCTTTTAACGACATAATTTCAATATGTTATTACGAATTAATTCTCAATATTGGCTTCAATAAACCATAAGAATTTATCAAGATCACGCGATGCTGCGGTAAACATATCTGCGGTATCTTCGTCTTCAACTTCGTCAATAGCTTTACGAATATCATTTGCAACGGCAGCATAACGATCAGCAAGTGCTTTTAAGTGATCTTGTACATCATGAATATCCAGAGGATAAGCCTTTAATGGTGTTTTCTTACTCACCACTTGTGCAGTACCTAATACAGTGCCACCTAATTGAACAACACGCTCTGCAAACTCATCAGTATGCTGATTAATGGTATCGCGGAAACCGTCAACCATCTCATGGACAGAAATAAAGTTTCTGCCACGCATATTCCAGTGCGCTTGTTTTGTGATGAGAGATAGGTCGATAAACTGCGTCACCATCTGTTGCAATAACTCTATAGCATGTAGTTTTACGCTGTCATCAAGGTTATTACGGGTATAAAGCAGAGTTGAAGGTGTGGATTTGACTAATTTAGCAGTACTCATAATCGTTCTCCCTAAATAATTAATAACTCAATATCTTAATTTCTGTTAATTATGATAGTAAATTATTAATGGTTAGTCTTATCGATTGATACTATTAAATTGATAGGTCATCTATTAAAAAAATCTAATCTATCGAAATAACCTATTTAGGGTAAGACAATACGTACAAAATAGCAATGATAGGCCAGTAAAGTTATTACTTAATAAGTAAAAAGGATCATAAGATCCTTTTTAAATAAATATTTATTTCTTATAAATACGGTTAAATAATTATTTAACCTCTTCAATTTTGGTTTTGCTTTTTATGGTTGCCGTTGAACCAATTGAAGCTAACACAATAAAGGCGAGGGCAACCCATTGTATTAACGTCAAATGTTCGTGTAAGAAAATAATACCAATAAAGGCACCCATACAAGGTTCTAAGCTCATTAAAGTCCCGAACGTTTTAGCGGGTAAACGTGTAAGAGCAATCATTTCTAAAGTGTAAGGGAAAGCGGTTGATAGAATCGCAATAGCTAGTGCAACAGGTAAAATTGACCAGCTAAACATAATATCTGGGCTACTTTGTAACATACCAATAGGAACGAAAATAAAAGCCGCAACTAACGAGCCAATAGAAACCGTTGCCGCGCCGTAACCTTTACCTGCACGTTGTCCGAATACAATATATAACGCCCAACCTACACCGGCACCCAGTGCATAAAGGATACCTAGAGGATCTAATCCATGAATATTATCGCCAATAGGTAGCAATAATCCTAAACCTGCAATGACTAAAATTATCCATAAAAAGTCGATGGCTCTGCGCGATGAAAACATAGCAACAGCTAAAGGGCCTGTAAATTCAAGGGCAACCGCAATACCTAAAGGAATGGTTTCAAGGGCGAGGTAGAAAAGGTAATTCATCATCCCTAAAGATAAACCATATAAAAACAGTGGCATAATTGATTCTCGAGAAAACTTAAGTCGCCACGGTTTAAAAATAAAAAAGAGGATCAAAGTACCCAATAACAGGCGTAACGCCGTTACTGCGGGGGCACCAATAACAGGAAATAGGCTTTTAGCAAGGGATGCGCCACTTTGAATTGAAAGCATGGAGAGAAGCAAAAGAAGCACAGGGTAAAACACCTGTAATTTAGCTGAGTGTCTGGCTGACAACATCCTATAAAACCTCGTCAATAATCAATCGTATGTGTCTTTGTTAGCAGATAACAAAGGATCGCATAATATAAATTAAAACTATCTGTTTTAATATAGTTATTCATTAATAAATATTTTTTATTTTAAATTTATTGAGTTAAATTAGCTTTATTAAGAATTAATTTATTTTTAATAAAATAAAAAACAGCTTCTTATAAATATAAGGGGTGATAATGATTAAATATATATGTGCAATAAAAAGCGTAAAAACACTTTTTTTAACCTTTTTTATTAAAAGTACCTTCAGTATAATTCCAAGCTCGTTTTAACTAGCTAAAAGAGAATAAAAAATGAATAAAATAAAATCTATCGCTGTGTATTGTGGTTCTAGTTTAGGGGCTTCACCTATTTATAAAGAACAAGCAATTATTTTTGCCAAAGAGCTGGTTAAACGTAATATCACCTTAATTTATGGTGGTGCAAGTGTAGGAATTATGGGTACACTCGCCGATACAGTATTAGCTGAAGGCGGAAAGGTGATTGGCGTTATTCCTACGCTATTAGAAGGGCGTGAAATATCTCATAAAAATCTGACTGAACTGCATATTGTTGAGACCATGCATCAGCGTAAAAGTAAAATGATTGAATTAGCTGAAGGTTTTGTCGCTTTACCCGGTGGCTTTGGTACATTAGAGGAGTTTAGTGAAGTCTTTACATGGAGCCAAATTGGATTACATCAAAAACCTTTAGGCTTGCTTAATATCAATCAGTTCTATTCTCCATTATTAATGATGATTGATAAAATGGCGGATGAACAATTCTTACATGAAAAATATCGGAATATGGCGATTGTAGAACAATGTCCTATTCAATTATTAGATAAATTTGAAACATATATTGCCCCCCCTGTAAAAACCTACAACAAATAAAGGTAAAAAATGATAATAATAAGAAAAGCAATTTTGTCTGATGTAGAAGAAATTAATACGCTTTACACTTATTTATTTAATGAAATGGCGAATTTACAACCTGATCGTTTAAAACCGGGTAAGCAAGATGAAGCTTTTATTATTAATGGAGTAAAAAATGATAAGTTTCATCTTTTAGTGGCAGATTTAGACGGTAAAGTAGTTGGATTTAGCATGGCGCAAATTCAAGAAACACCAATGTTTAACTGCTTGGTTCAGCGTAAATATGCTTATATTTATGATATTGTTGTCGATCCTTCTGTACGTAGCCAAGGCACAGGCAGTTTATTATTAACAGCGATGAAAGAGTGGGCTAAATCAGAAAGAATGACGCATCTTGAGTTATCTGTATTAGCTGAAAATAGTGCGGCTAAACGTTTTTACGAGCGTGAAGGATTAAAAGAAGTGAGCACAGTAATGGGGATTGCTTTATAGCAGATCCAATTTACGTTAATTCTCATAAGATTAAGTGCGTAGATAAAAATAAACCCGCTTAAAGCGGGTTTATTACTTATATTATTCAGCTAAATTGTGGGTTTCCCCGCAATGATCGTACACAATACCCTGACATTTTCAACATCTTCTGCCGATATTTCAAACAGGTTTCTATCTAATACAATAAAATCGGCAAATTTTCCGACTTCTAATGATCCAATTTGTCTATCCATATCCAATGCTTGAGCTGCATTAATAGTGGCTGCGCGTAGGACTTCAATTAATGTTAGGTTACGATCATTATCAAGACGAGGACTTGCTGCATCTTTTTGGCGAGTCATTGCGACTTTAAAATCGTACCATTCATTAAGTGGATCAATCGGCCAATCGCTACCAAAAGCGACGGTAACGCCAGCATCAATAAATTTGCCAGCAGTCTCTAAATAGTCACAGCGAGATTTACCCAGCATTTCAATATCTTTTTCGATATTGCTCTGTTCTGCTACCGCCCATTGGAAGGAGAGAAAAGGGTAGGTTTTTAGTTGTGTAAAACGAGCGTAATCTTTTTTACACATCAATTCATTATGAGCAAGCCCTGGTCTTATGTCTTTTTCAGGTAAGGCTTCACGCATCGCACTAATGGCATTAAGAGCCGTACTAATTGCACCTTCAGCAACAGTATGAATATGAGGGTGATAACCAGCACGGGCAATTTCGGTGACTAGCGGCGTTAAAATTTCAGGTGGAAAATAGAGATCGCCAATATGATCAGAATCTTGCCAGTGTGGCGTGTCATCGGTGCCAACATTGATACGATAAGGTGAGTGTAAGCGTGCTGTCATAATCGGCGCTTGCAATACACCATCAAGGAAAAGCTTGATGTGGCGGATCGCAACACTAGGTTGAGCATTTTCGCTGATTTGATGCCATTGTGAAAAACGAGTGGCAGCATGGTGTACAGCGTTTGGAATATCTTCAATACAAGGTACATCATCCGGCGTGATTTCAACGGCATTCTCTACGCGAAGAGTCAGCTCGCCTGCTTTTCTTAATGCATTAAAGGCGCGTAATTGAGGCTCGCCTACACGCGCATCCATGATAGTGGTTACACCTTGTTCATTTAATAATTTTTGAACATGACGGGCTATTTGCAGGTTTTGTGCTTCAGTTAGTGGCGGTAACTTGTCAATGGCTTGCATTGCTGGCGCATCTTCAAGAATACCAATAGGTGTTCTATCACAATCACGTTCAATATTTCCATCTGGTGGATCGGGCGTTTCAGCGGTGATATTTAACAACTCTAAAGCGCGAGAATTAGCAAGAACACTATGACAATCGCTAGAAAAGAGCAAAATAGGGCGAGTCGTATTTAGGGTATCAAGGTGATAACGTGTCATTTGCACGCCTTCAGGTTGCATACCTTCACGATACCATGCGGAGACTTTTAACCATTCGGTATCACCATCAATAAAGTTTTCATCAAGGTATTTCTGAATACGCAATAAAATGTCATCGATAGAGAGCGATTGATAATCAAGATGGCAACCCGCTAATGTTGCGCCACCCCAAAATGGGTGCATATGTGCATCAATAATGCCCGGCATGACCATTCTTCCCTGTAAATCAATCTGCTCAGTATTTTCATTACAGTAAGAAAGTAACCCCTCTTTTTTACCAGAAGCAATAATTACACCTTGGCTGATCGCGATAGCATCAACAATATTGTTATTATGATCAGCAGTATAAATAAGCCCGTTGTAATAGAGAGTGTCTGCAATTTGAAATGTCATTCTTCTACCTTGTATTGCTTTTTAAGCACATAAAACGCGTGCTTAAATGATGATTCTGCTTATAGGGCATCCTGTTGCGTTTTGACGCGGGTGGTCATAGTAGAATTAAATCAGAGTGAATACTACAAGCTTATTACATCGACTTAACGAAAAATACGACTTAGAGGGCAATTAAAATGCTTAAAAAACAGATTAATACCTCTCTCTTTAAAAGGTGATAAGGTAAGTTTAAAGAAGTTAGACTTACCTTATTTAAGATAGAAAGTGGTTAGTTATCTGGTGATTTGGCAGAACACACTTCACAATGCGGATTTTTAGGTAATCTGAATTCACGAAATTGCATACGCATGGCATCAAACATCAATACCTTACCATGTAGGTTTTCACCATAACCGGTGAGTAATTTAATGGCTTCAATTGCTTGTAATGTGCCAATTGTACCCACAACAGGCGCCATTATACCAGCTTCAACACAACTTAACGCATTATCACCAAAAAGATGGCTTAAACAGCGGTAGCAAGGCTCGTCATCTTGGTAGGTGAATACACTGATTTGGCCTTCCATTCGAATGGCTGCACCAGAAACAAGGGGCTTTTTCTGATGAAAGCAGAGACGATTAAGTTGCTCGCGTACTGTCACATTATCAGTACAATCCATAACAATATTATGTTGGCTAATAAGCTCTGCTAAAGCCTCATCTTCAAGTAATGCATCGACGGTTTCTATCGTGACATGAGGATTAATTGCTTCTAATGTCGCTTTTGCAGATAGCACTTTAGGTTGACCAATCGTGGCGTCTCGATGAAGAATTTGGCGCTGAAGATTAGAAAGGGAAACCGTATCAAAATCTAATAATGTGAGTTTTCCTACACCTGCAGCTGTAAGATATTGTGAGGCACTACACCCTAAGCCACCTGCACCAACAATCAATACTGAGGCACTTTTCAGCGCCTCTTGTCCGTCAAAATCAAAACCCCTTAATACAATTTGGCGATTGTAGCGTAGCGTTTCTTCATCGGTTAATTCAATACTCATAAAGGCTATTCACTTTTTAATAGAGAATTAAATAGCTCAATAGTAACAGTTTCACCAGCTGCAACTTTACCGCGTTCACGCTCTAAAACGATAAAGCAATTAGCGACACTAAAGGAGCTATAAACGTGTGAGCCTTGATGACCAGAGGTATCTACTTGCCATACACCTTCTGTATTAATACTTGCAATACCACGTTGAAAATCAAGGCGACCTGCTGATTTTTTCAATGGTGATTGTGCAATGGCTTGGAAACGTTGCGGAGCTTTCCAATGGCTAAAGCCTGATAGACGTGCAATTAAAGGCTGAACCAATTGATAGAATGTCACGGTCGCTGACACTGGGTTACCCGGTAAGCCGCAGAACCATGCATTATGTAATCGACCAAAGGCAAAAGGTTTTCCCGGTTTAATGGCAAGTTTCCAAAAACCAATTTCACCAATTTCATCAAGAATTTGTTTGGTGTAATCGGCTTCACCCACAGAAACACCACCACTGCTGATCACCAAATCTGCTTCTTGATCAGCCTTTTTAAAGGTTTCACGCAGTTTTTCCGGTGAATCAGGGATAACCCCTAAATCTAAGACTTCACATCCTAATTTTTCAAGCATTAAACGTACCGCAAAGCGGTTAGTATCATAAATTTGACCCGCTTTTAATGGCTGGCCAATGGTTTGTAATTCATCACCCGTTGAGAAAACAGCCACTTTTAAACGACGATAAACTTGTACTGTTGCTACACCTAAAGAGGCGATTAAAGGTAATTGCGCTGTTGAAAGCTTAGTGCCAGCCGGTAATACAATGTCATTTTCTTTAATATCTTCACCAATACGGCGAATATTCTGGCCTTTTTTCGCAGGGTGTGGAAAACGAACACCATTTTCAGTCACTTCAGCTTCTTCTTGCATTATGACAGTATCAACACCCGCAGGAACCATTGCCCCTGTCATAATGCGTACACATTGCCCAGCAGGGAGTTCTCCCTCAAAAGGAATACCTGCGAACGATTTACCAGCAACAGGAAGTGGAGTTTGAGCTTCTAAGTCAGTGTAACGAAGTCCATAACCATCCATTGCCGAATTATCAAAAGGCGGAACATTCAGTGGAGATGTAATATCTTCACTTAGAATATAATCTGCGGCGTTATTTAATGGAATGTTAAGGGTATTGGTAATTGCCAGCGGTTTTTCAAGTAGTTTTTCTAGCGCTTCATCAAGAGATAATAAACCGCTAACGTGACATTGACTCATCATATACTCCAAGATCTATCGAAATGTTCTGTTTTATTTCATGATACTAATCTATCACGATGAACATCATCATGTCAGAGATCATCTTGTGAATAGAAAGAAATGAAACTTCTTATTGCAAAAATGTTAACTGTCTGGGGTTAATGTGTTGCTTGTTCTGTTATTAATGGGCGGCACATTAAAATGATAAAACAAAATAATGGATATCCATGAATACTTCAAATCACCAAAGTCATTCAGCACAAGCTTTTCATATCGCTTTTAGTGGGTTTCTTGCTTTAGTGGTTGCAATGGGGATAGGGCGCTTTACATTTACACCTCAAGTGCCATTGATGATTGCAGAATATCAATTGACGCTAACAAGTGCGGGTATTGTCGCTGCATTTAATTATCTTGGTTATCTCGCGGGCTCTTATGATGCGATGAAAGCCGTTAAAGGTGTGGGATATCGTTTGTGGGCAGGTCTTTGGGGCGCGGTGATAATCACTCTGTTGTCTGCTTTTTTAAATGATGCTTTTACACATAGTATTGCGCGCTTTTTTATTGGCTGGGCAAGTGGTTGGACGTTAGTGCTGGTGGCTTCATGGGCTAATGAGTTACTGGCTCGTCTTAATCGGCCTGCATTAAGTGTGGCTGTTTATGCAGGAACGGGTGCAGGTATATTTATTAGCGGTATTCTCGCCGTGCTAATTATGAAATGGCAAATGAGTGCGATGGCAGGGTGGTTAATTTATGGTTCTCTTGCTTTTATTTGTGCCATATATGTGAGCTACCATCTTCCGAAACCTTGGAAAATGAGTAGAGAAGAAGTAAAAGTTGCCCCTTTAACGCTCACTCCAGCGATGAAAAAGCTGATTTGGGGTTATACCTTTGCCGGATTTGGCTATATTTTACCTGCTACATTTCTTTCTCAAATGGCAGCCGAGCGTTTTCCGGGTAGCTTGATTGCACAATTTGTTTGGCCTGTTTTTGGTGCTTCAGCTGCATTGTGTATCGGGATCGCCATTTTAACGCGTAACATACTAAATACGCAGTTACGCTTAGCTATTACGCTTTGGTTACAAGCATTAGGTATTTTGATTGCAGAGTGGATCCCGACGATAACAGGGCTTGCAATTGGCGCGTTCTTAATTGGTGGCGGTCTTATGTGCGCTGTACAACTTGCTTTTTTACGAGGCAGAGAACTAGCGCCTGATCATGGGCGTTATATGGCGGGTTTACTCACCACTTTTTATGCCATCGGACAATTAGTTGGCCCCGTAATTTCTTCACTTTCAACCGCATTAACAGGAAAATTAGAACCTGCACTTTATGTTGCTTTTATTGTGTTGATAATCGGTGGTTTTCTGGTGTGTTTAAAAGAAAAAAGAGCATCCGCAAGCTAAAAATAGTTCATACAAAAATGCAATAATTTCATAACGAAAAATGCGGTATCGCTGGATAATGTGATTGAGGTCATCTAAAGTGTAGGCTGTTGTTGCTAAGTGTGATAACAGCTACTTAATTAATGTGTTTATCGGAGAGTCCAATGTCATCATTAAGTAAAGAGGCGCAATGGGTGCATGCTGCGTTAGTTGAACGCGGTTTGGAAACGCCTCTTCGTGAACCCAAACTCTCTCCAAGTGAGAGTAAACAGCAAATTGAACATCATATGACAGAAGTGATGAAGCTGTTAAATCTGGATTTGAGCGACGATAGTTTAGCTGAAACACCTCGTCGTATCGCTAAAATGTATGTTGATGAAATTTTCTCAGGGCTGGATTACCACAACTTCCCAAAAATCACGCTAATTGAAAATAAAATGCAAGTTGATGAAATGGTGACAGTACGAGATATCACATTAACAAGTACTTGCGAACATCACTTTGTTACCATTGATGGTAAAGCGATTGTGGCTTATATCCCGAAAGATAAAGTGATTGGGTTATCTAAAATCAATCGTATTGTGCAATTCTTTGCTCAACGCCCTCAAGTTCAAGAACGCTTAACACAGCAAATTCTTATCGCATTACAAACGTTACTAGGCACAAAAAATGTGGCTGTTTCTATTGATGCGGTTCACTACTGTGTTAAGGCTCGTGGTATTCGTGATGCAACTAGTGCAACAACAACTACCTCGTTAGGTGGGTTATTTAAATCGAGTCAAAATACGCGTCAGGAGTTTTTGCGCGCTGTTCGTCATCTTTGAGATTTTAAATAAAAATGAATAAATCGTCCCATCAACGTATCGAAGCTCTCGATGCGTTGAGAGGAATGGCGATCCTTGGCATTTTATTGCTCAATATTTCAGGTTTTGCATTATTAAGAGTGGCTTCATTTAACCCATTACATTCGGGAGAAGCCTCTTTTGGTGATCGTATAACATGGATGGCATTAAATCTGTTTGCTCAAGGAAAATTCCTCTTTATTTTTGCCTTGCTATTTGGTGGTACGCTTTATCTCCTTTTGCATAAAGGAGCGCGTTTTAATATATCGCGGTTAGTTGTGCTGGCCTTGATTGGCCTTATTCACACACTATTTATTTGGGAAGGTGATATTTTATTACCATATAGTATATGTGGTTTATTTGTTTTTGCGTTTATTAAATCAATAGCGACAAAACACCAGTTTATATTGGGAATAATACTCTATTTTTGTGGCGCACTTATTTTAGGTGCGTTGTTTTACTATTATCGTGATTTTATTGATACCGTTTGGTACAGCACGTCATATTCTCAATTGGCTGAATCAGATTGGAAAACAGGGCCTTATTTAAATAGTGTTTATTATCGTTTGAATGAGCTAAGTCTTTTTGTTTTTAATCTAGTACGTCAATACAGTTGGTTTTTGTTTGGTGCGATGTTGATGGGCTCTGCATTAATGGCGTCGGGTTGGTTACAGCAGAAATTTAGTCGCGCTCATTATGGTCATGTGGCACTTTATTTCCTCACAATCAGTTTAAGCTTACAAACAGCTATTGTGCTGGTGGATTATTACCTTGATTGGGATTACCGCTGGGCAGCTATTTTGGCACAACCTTTAACCATGCTGATCCAAGTGATGCAAAGTTTGGGGTATATTGCGCTGTTTTATTGGAGTTGGGATATTATTCAACATTCTTATTTTGCCTATGCTTTACGTTGTGTCGGCAAAATGGCGTTAACAACCTATTTAATGCAAAGCCTTATCGGGATTTATTTATTTCAGCGTATGGGGCTATTTAATCAATTTACTCTACCGGAATTGATGCCTTTTGTTGCGGCCATTTGGGCAATCAATATTACTTTTGCTGTGATTTGGTTACGTTATTTCCCACAAGGGCCTATAGAGTGGATCTGGCGTAAATCAGCCTCAAAATTAGCACAATTCTTTTAGGTTTTTTCATGATTATTTTCGTTCAGAGGAAGTGATTCAACTTCCTCTGGTGAAACCGCAGGATAACCTTTAATACCTTCTGGAATAGATTGTATTGCAGGAATAGTTTCTGGTGGCCCTAAAAAGCGTGGCTCACGGTTTAGAATATACACATCAATCATTGCGCCTGCTCTGGCAAATACTTCGCGTACACGTACTTTAAACATGCTTTTAGGGGATGCAACCGCAAAGCATTGTGCGTCAATTCCTTTTTCTAATGCGATAAAAACGGCTCGTTCACAGTGAAAACGCTGAGTGATAATAGTAAATCCATCTGTACCAAATACCTCTTTTGTTCGTACTACTGAATCAAGTGTTCTGAAGCCAGCAAAATCCATCACAATACGAGAGGCCGGAATACCTGCTTTAATGAGATCTTTACGCATCGTATTCGGTTCATTATAGCTGTGCTTGGCATTATCACCGCTGAGTAATAAATACTGAATTTTGCCACTATTATAAGCATTAACAGCGCCTTGGATGCGGTATTGATAAAACTGATTTATATAACCACTGGTATAGTACTTAGATGTACCTAATACCATGCCCACTTTTTTAGCGGGCAACGTATCCACATCTTCAAAGATATAAGGATTGGTTTTCCACCCGATCCAGCGATCGCAGGCAATCAAGGTGACTGCAAGCAGAATAAAAAGTGTGAGAAAGAGATAAATGAGGCGTTTTAGCATTTCCTTGCCTTAATGACGCAAATAATGAATGACTTTCATAATACTTAAGGCTACTTGAGCGGAGATAGGGAAGCAAGAAAAAAGCGCTTCATATTAAGTAATGACGCGCTTTTCAGAATGGTACTTAGTGTTTCAAGCTACTTAGAACGAGGTTCTTTTGTAAATACGGTACTCTGGTGACCAATAGTTACGTTCAATAGCTTCTTCTAATGCTGAATCAGAAGTTACGGTAGCAACACCTTGTACTTGAGCTTCTTTTGCAACTTGTTTTGCAATATAACGCGAAACTTGCTGAATATCAGCCAGTAAAGGTAACAGAGAACCATCACCATCTTTTGCCATTGGTGAGCAATCTGCTAATGCACGGCTTGCAACCATTAACATGGCATCAGTAACACGTTTTGCACCACATGCGATAACACCTAGTCCAATACCTGGGAAAATATAAGAGTTGTTGCATTGTGCAATTGGATACTCTTTATCTTTGTATTTAACTGGTGCAAATGGGCTACCCGTTGCGACTAAAGCTTGTCCATCAGTCCAGTTGATAATATCTTCAGGACGTGCTTCTACACGAGAAGTTGGGTTAGATAATGGCATTACGATAGGGCGTTCACAGTGTTTGTGCATTTCACGAATAATTTCTTCAGTGAATAAACCTGCTTGTCCTGAAACACCAATCAAAATAGTCGGTTTTGCATTCTTAACCACTTCTAACAGTGAAATTGCATCGCTTTCGGTTTCCCAATCAGCAATAGTTTCGCTTTTTTGGATAAGTTTACTTTGGAAATCAAGTAGATTTGGTAGTTTGTCTGTTAATAAGCCAAAACGGTCAACCATAAAGATACGTTCACGCGCTTGCTCATCACTTAAACCTTCAGATTTCATTTGGGCAATGATTTGCTCAGCAATACCACAACCTGCAGAGCCTGCGCCTAAGAAAGTGACAGTTTGGTCTTTTAATTGGCGGCCAGCAGCACGACTTGCTGCAATTAAGCTACCTAAAGTAACAGACGCTGTACCTTGAATATCATCGTTAAAGCAACATAGCTCATCACGATAACGGTTTAATAAAGGCATCGCATTTTTTTGTGCGAAATCTTCGAATTGCAGTAAAACATTTGGCCAGCGACGTTTAACAGCTTGAATAAACTCATCAACAAACTCGTTATATTCATCACCTGTAATGCGAGGATGACGCCATCCCATATACAGAGGATCGTTTAGACGTTGTGGGTTATTAGTACCAACATCAAGTACAACAGGCAGTGTGTACGCTGGGCTAATACCACCACACGCGGTATATAAAGAGAGTTTACCGATAGGAATACCCATACCACCGATACCTTGGTCACCTAGACCAAGAATGCGTTCGCCATCTGTTACAACAATGACTTTTACGTTCTGTTTCGTGGCGTTTTGTAGCATATCGTCGATATTGGCACGGTTAGGGTAAGAGATAAATAAACCACGAGCACGACGATAAATATCAGAGAAATGTTCACAAGCTTCACCTACAGTTGGTGTGTAAATGATAGGCATCATTTCAGTTAGGTGAGATTCCAATAGACGGTAAAACAGGGTTTCATTGGTATCTTGGATATTTCGTAGGTAAATATGTTTATCGTTATCGTTTTTGAAATCAAGATATTGGCGATAAGCGCGTTCAACCTGCTCTTCGATGGTTTCAACTGCTTCAGGCAGTAAACCATGTAAGTTAAAGGTGCTGCGTTCTTCTTCGCTGAAAGCACTACCTTTATTTAACAGGGGAAATTCAAGCAGGATTGGACCTGCATACGGGATGTAGAGAGGGCGTTTACTTTCGTGTTCCAGTTCCATGAAAAATACTCTTGTAAGGCAGTTAGTCACATGACAATTGTAGATCCTACAAAATAATAAAAATATGTACAGCTTATGTTATTTTTTTATGATTTTTATGCTTAGAAATGAGAGATAGATACGGTTGTTACAACTTTTTCTGGTAAGCATCAGCAAAATTTACATGCTGATGCTTTTTTAGGAGAGATTTTTAGAGGAATAAGTTAAAACTTTTTACAAAGTGATACGTTGCATTTGGCGACAACCTAAAGCAGTTAATGTTGCTTGTGTTGCATCCCATTGCGTTAAAACTGTCTCTGTTTTTTCGATTAAGACAGCAGATTCAATATCCATAACACTCTCACCCGCC